>NZ_JAWNCA010000002.1:0-247051 GCF_034106185.1 Enterobacter sp. 296B2
AGTTGCCGACAAGAAGGGAAAGGGCCTTCCCGAGGGTGGTAAAGGAAAGGCCCTGGAGATACCCCACAGCCCCGAAAAAAAGCCAGTCAGTTGCTTAACTGACTGGCATTACAACCAGGGTTGCCGTTTTTAATGTTTGTTCCCTCTCCCCGTGGGAGAGGGTCAGGGTGAGGGCATCAGGCCGCACCCTACAAAACCACTTAGAAGTCGTAACGCAGACGCACCAGGTTCATGTCGCCCAGGTTGTCGGTGCTGGAGGTGAACACGTGTTCGTAATCCACGCGGAAACCGTAATCCAGCTGGAAGCTGATACCCACGCCGTTGTCGATACGCTGGTAGTTACGGCCGTTCACGTACTCAATACGGTCACCCATGAAGTAAGGCTGGATGGATTTCACCGCGTACTGACCGATTGGGAATTTATACCCTGCGAAGTATTCAATACCCCACGCGTCGCCCGCAAAGTAGTCGTTAACAGACACTTTTTTGGTGGTCAGGAAGTTCTGGTACCAGCCGCCGCCCGCGGAGAAGGTCCAGTTGTCCGGCGTCCAGCTCAGTGCGGTACCGACGATATTCTGATCGTAGGTTTTGCTGTCGCCGTTGTCCGGGTTACGCATGTCGGCGCGGGTGTAGTTCCACGCTGCGCCCCAGGTCAGATCGGTGGTCAGGTGGTAATCGATACCCAGCGAGCCGCCGCCTTTACGCTTGTAGCGTAGGCCGTTGCCCGGCAGGTATTCGCTGTCTTCAAACAGGTAGGATGCGTAGATGTCAGCATCGCCCACGGTTTTCTTGTATTTCAGCATCTGGCGTGAACGGTAAGAGCCGTCGTAGTCGCCGTTGATCCCGTTACCCGGTGCCTGACCGATCATGTCGTAGTCCCAGATATCGGTTTTCACGCCAACCACATCATAGTAAACGCTGTTCTGTTGACCGAAGGTCAGCGTACCCCAGGTATCGCTCTTCAGGCCGGTGTAGAGCATACGGCGAGTGGTGTCGTGGGCGCCGTCTGCATAGTGATGATCCCAGTTAAACTGGGCAGGAATGTTCACTCCCAGCTCGTAGTAGCTGATCCAACTGATGTCATCAAACAGGTAGTAATCAGCCGCGAAACGGAAACGGGTGCCGCCGTCAAAGCCGTTACGCTTGTAGCTGTTTTTACCGTCGTCGCCGGTCATGTTCTGGAACTGAGGACGGATACTGCCGCCAACGGTGAAGTTCAGGCGGCTCAGCGGGTTACCCGCCTGAGGATCCTGCTTAAGAACGGTGATTTCCGCCTGAGAGGCGAACGTCGTTAATGCCACTGCCGCGCCAATCGTTACCGCCAGCGCTGATTTTTTTATAGTCATTATTTTTCCTTAATAGACACGCTGCTAAATATTTAGCTGGTGAATATTAACTGGAAATAATCGGGCTGTGGGGACTGGTTTTTAATGTTTTGTGCTACTAAATGAGTGGGTATTATCATTTTGTGCTATTTAAACATTACGCGCCGGCATTAAAACCCGGCGCGCAACTATCACCGTGCTAAATCAACTCACAAACTGACGGAACAGCGCTTTACCCTTTAACAGCCGCGTGCCGAGCCAGCCTCCGCAAAGAGAAAGCAGCACCGCACCGCATAGAGGCAGGATCAACCAGAGGCGCCAGTCAGGCTCCCAAGGGAAGTCGAAGACCTTTGTCTGCAGCACCGCCAGCGCCGTCTCAGCGCCAATCGCCGCGACCAGACCCGCCACCAGCCCCAGCAGCGCAAACTCGCTCCAGAGCGTCATGCGCAGCAGGCGCTTACCCGCCCCGAGCGTGCGGTAAACTATCAGCTCCTGATGACGCTGGCGCATGCCCACCTGCACCTGAGCCAGCAGCAGCAGCACGCCGCAGATCGTCACCAGCACGACCATGACCTCAAGCGCGCGGCTGACCTGCTCCAGCACCTGCCCCACCTGTTTCAGGATCGCGCCAATATCCAGCAGGCTGACCGTCGGGAATTCCCGGTTAAGCTGCGTCAGCATGCCGTTGCCGTTTTCCCAGCGGAAGCTGGTCAGCCAGCTCTGCGGCTGTCCGTCCAGCGCGCCCGGCGGGAAGATAAAGAAGAAGTTTGGCCGCAGGCTTTCCCAGTCCACTTTACGCAGGCTGGTAACTTTCGCGGTAAAATCCTGGGTATCACCGGTGAAGGTCACGCTGTCCCCGATCTTCACCTTCAGGCGCGTCGCCAGCCCCTCTTCCATCGACACCTCCCCCGCTTTCGGCGGCCAGCTACCGGCCATAATCGGGTTATGGTCTGGACGTTTCTCCTGCCACGTCAGGTTCAGTTCGCGGTTCAGCGACTCGTCCTTGTTCCCCTCGGTTGACTGGCCGTTGATCTGCGTCAGACGCGCGCGAACGATGGGGTAGAACGACTCGGGGATAATGTGATGCTCCGACAGGAAGCCCTTCAGCGGCGCGACCTGTTCCGGCGCGATGTTGATCAGGAAATAGTTCGGGCTTTCCGGGGGAAGCTGCTGCTGCCAGCGATCCAGCAGATCCCCGCGCAACACTAAAAGCAGCGCCAGCAGCATAAACGACAGAGAAAAAGCCGACAGCTGGCTTAGCGTTGACCAGGGCTGATGCAGCAGGCGGTTGACCGCAAGCCGCACGGGTAGGGATTTTACCGTCAGCCTTTTCAGAACGTTGAGCAGTATCCAGCCCAGCACGCCGCACAGCAGCGCCAGCACAACCGCCCCGGCCAGCACCGCCCACAGCAGCGTGCTGCCGCCCATCAGCCAGGCCAGCAGCCCGACAGCGACGGCAATAATCACCGGAAGATAGAACTTCAGCGGCCAGACGTTCGCCACCACATCATTGCGCAGCACGCGCAGAGGCTGCGTCGCGAGCAGCAGCCTGTACGGACGCAGCCCCACCAGCACCGAAATCACCGTCATCGCGCCAATCGCCCACAGCCACGGCCAGAGGCTGGCCGGGGGCAATGTGGCCGGGAGTACCGGTTTCAGCATCACCATCAGCAGCTTTTCAAACAGCAGCCCCATTATCCCGCCGCTGAATGCTGACAGCACCAGCAGCATCAGCCACTGGCCAACGATCAGCTTGCGCAGCTGCTTGCGCCCCGCGCCGAGGGTTTTAAGGATCGCCACCAGGTCGTAGCGGCTGCGGCAGTAATGCCCCATAGCCACGGCAACCGCCGCCACCGCCAGCAGCAGGGTCAACAATGCCGACAGCAGCAGGAACTGCTGAGAACGCTCCAGGGATTTACCGAGCGCCCCCTCGTCCTGCTCCAGCCCGTACCAGCGGTGCTCCGGCTTGAGCTGCGGCAGAAGCCATTTTTCATACGCCTCAAGTTGGGCAGGCGTGCCGCCAAACTTGTAGCGCCAGGTCACGCGGCTTCCCGGCTGGACGGCATGGGTTGCCGGAACATCCGCGGTGTTCATCAACAGGCGCGGCGCAAGCTGGAACGGGTTAAAGCCGGAGTCGGGCTCCTGCACCACTTCCCCGGCGATTTTCAGCGTCGCGTCGCCCACGTCGATACTGTCGCCGGGTTTCAGGTTCAGAAGCGCCATCAAGCGCGATGCCAGCAGCACCGTACCGGGCATCGGCTTTAACCCCGGCGGGCTGGTTTGTAATTCACCGTACATC
The DNA here is from genome assembly GCF_034106185.1 of Enterobacter sp. 296B2. Lineage (NCBI taxonomy): Bacteria > Pseudomonadati > Pseudomonadota > Gammaproteobacteria > Enterobacterales > Enterobacteriaceae > Enterobacter > Enterobacter sp. 296B2. The sequence continues at coordinate 3,625 of NZ_JAWNCA010000002.1, forward strand.
GGGTAGACGTCGTCCACGGCTTTCACGCTGGCGAGCTGAGGGGTGTCTCCCGCGAAGGTCATGGTCTGGAAGGTGATTTGCTCCCCCACCTTCAGCCCTTCTTTGCGCGCTTCCTCAATCCAGCCAGGCGGAACAGGACGCGAGCTTTGCAGCGCCCGGTCCCCTGCCATAAATTCGCGGCTCTGCTGGCTAAGCCCTTTTTCCATGCGGTCGCTGACGCTGCCGAGCGCCAGCACGCAGGCCACCGCCAGGCTTAACGCCAGCCAGACAATCAGCAGCGAGGGCGAGCGCCACTCGCGCCAGAACCAGCGGGCAATCATGCTTCCTCCTGAAGGATACCGTTCACCAGCCGCAGGCGACGGTCGCAGCGGGCGGCCAGCTGCGGATCGTGCGTCACCAGAATAAGCGTGGTGCCATGTTCACGGTTCAGCGAAAACAGCAGGTCAGCAATTTTGTCGCCGGTTTTACGGTCAAGGTTGCCGGTGGGCTCATCGGCAAACAGCACCTCGGGGCGTCCGTTAAAGGCGCGCGCCAGCGCCACGCGCTGCTGCTCGCCGCCGGAAAGCTGGGCGGGAAGATGGTCGAGGCGCTTGCCCAGACCGAGCTGTTCCAGCAGCGCCTTCGCATGCGTGCGGCTTTCGCGACTCTTTTCGCCGCGCAGCAGCGCCGGGAGCTCGACGTTTTCCAGCGCGTTCAGCGTCGGGATCAGCATAAAGGACTGAAAGACAAAACCGATATGACGCGCGCGCAGCGCGGCTCGCGCCTCTTCATCAAGCTGGTGCAGCGGCTGCCCGACAAGGTGGACTTCTCCGCTGCTGCCGTCATCCAGACCGGCCAGAATCGCCAGCAGCGTGGATTTGCCGGAACCGGATTCGCCAATCAGCGCGATGGTTTCGGCGCGTTTGACAACGAGTTCAACTCCGGTAAGGATTGAAAGCTCCTGCTCCCCCTGACCGACGGACTTCTTAAGACGATGAACTTCAACACTGTTTTCCGCTGGCATTTGCCCTTCCTGTTTTTGATGCTGATGACCTTCCGCGCGGCGGCAGCGGACACGTTACTGATTCTTGGCGACAGCCTGAGCGCGGGCTACCGCATGGCGGCCAGCGCGGCCTGGCCGGCTCTGCTCAATGACAAATGGCAAAGCAAGACAACCGTTGTCAACGGCAGCATCAGCGGCGATACCTCTCAGCAAGGGCTGTCGCGCCTGCCTGCGCTGCTCAAGCAGCATCAGCCGCGCTGGGTGCTGGTTGAGCTGGGCGGTAATGACGGCCTGCGCGGCTTCCAGCCTCAGCAAACCGAGCAAACGCTGCGCACCATTTTGCAGGACATCAAGGCGGCAAACGCCAAACCGCTGCTGATGCAAATTCGCCTGCCCGCCAACTACGGTCGTCGGTATAATGAGGCCTTTAGCGCGATCTACCCTAAGCTTGCCAAAGAGTTTGATATTCCGCTCCTGCCATTTTTCATGGAAGAGGTCTATCTCAAACCCCAGTGGATGCAGGACGACGGTATCCACCCCAATCGCGATGCGCAGCCGTTTATTGCCGACTGGATGGCAACGCGGCTGGCTCCTTTAGTTAAACATGACTCCTGATTAAGCGGAGATCCTGACAGGTAAAGTTATGCAAAAATCGGTCTTAATTACAGGATGTTCCAGCGGAATCGGTCTTGAAAGCGCGCTCGAATTAAAGCGCCAGGGATTTCGGGTGCTGGCAGCCTGCCGCAAGCCTGACGATGTCGAGCGCATGAACGCAATGGGCTTCACCGGCGTACAGCTGGATATGGACTCGCCGGAGAGCGTTGAACGCGCCGCCGACGAGGTGATAGCCCTGACCAACAATCGTCTGTACGGGCTCTTTAACAATGCCGGCTACGGCGTATATGGCCCGCTGGATACGCTCTCGCGTGAAACGCTGGAGAAACAGTTTTCAACCAATTTCTTTGGCGTGCATCAGCTCACCATGCGTCTGCTCCCGGCCATGCTACCGCACGGCGAAGGGCGCATCGTAATGACATCGTCAGTGATGGGGCTGATTTCTACCCCGGGTCGCGGCGCCTACGCCGCCAGTAAATATGCGCTGGAAGCCTGGTCCGATGCCCTGCGCATGGAGTTACGCCATAGCGGCATCAAGGTCAGCCTGATTGAGCCCGGCCCGATCCGCACCCGCTTTACCGAGAACGTTAACCAGACGCAGGCGGATAAGCCGGTCGAAAACCCCGGCATTGCCGCACGCTTTACCCTCGGGCCAGAGGCGGTGGTTGCCAAAGTGCGCCATGCTTTTGAGAGTGAACATCCGAAGATGCGCTACCCGGTGACGCTGGTCACCCATGCCGTAGGCTGGTTAAAGCGCCTGCTGCCGGGCAGGATAATGGACAAAATTTTACAGGGTTGAGTTGAAGCGACGACGCTTATCCCCCATGTAAAGAACAAACCGACAAAAGAGAAAGCCGCATGTCCGTACAGAATATCGTCAATATTACTGAAGCAAACCTGCAACAGGTCCTCGAACAGTCAATGACCAAACCGGTGCTGTTCTACTTCTGGTCTGAGCGCAGCCAGCACTGTCTGCAGCTGACGCCGGTGCTGGAAAGCCTTGCCGCCCAGTACAACGGGCAGTTTATTCTCGCTAAGCTGGACTGTGACGCCGAGCCGATGGTCGCGTCGCAGTTTGGTCTGCGCGCCATTCCAACCGTCTACCTGTTCCAGAACGGTCAGCCTGTTGATGGCTTCCAGGGACCGCAGCCGGAAGAGGCTATCCGCGCCCTGCTGGATAAGGTGCTGCCGCGCGAAGAAGAGCTTAAAGCGCAGGAAGGCATGGCGCTGATGCAGGAAGGCAAATACGACGAAGCACTGCCTTTGCTGAAAGAGGCGTGGCAGCTGTCGAACCAGAACAGCCAGATTGGCCTGCTGCTGGCGGAAACGCAGATTGCCCTGCACCGTTCAGAAGACGCAGAAGCCGTGCTCAAGACGGTTCCAATGCAGGATCAGGACACCCGCTATCAGGGACTGGTAGCGCAGATTGAGCTGCTGAAGCAGGCAGCGGACACCCCGGAAATTCAGCAGTTGCAGCAGCAGGTCGCCGACAACCCGGCGGATGCCGCGCTGGCAAGCCAGCTGGCGCTGCAGCTGCATCAGGTAGGACGTAACGAAGAGGCGCTGGAGCTGCTGTTCAGCCACCTGCAGAAAGATCTGGCTGCCGCAGACGGCCAGGCGCGCAAGATGTTCCAGGAGATCCTGGCCGCACTGGGCACCGGAGACGCGCTGGCGTCGAAGTATCGTCGTCAGCTGTACGCGCTGCTGTACTGATAAAAAAGCCCGGTGGCGGCTCCGCCTTACCGGGCCTACAAAAGACGGTTTACACCGACTTTTTCAACTGCGTCACCACCAGTTGGTGACGCGCGTTGTAGAACTTCCGATACGTCAGGTAGCAGGCAATGATGGTTGACAGGCTCGCCGTGGAAAGCAGCATAAACGTCACCATGATCTGATACTTAATCGCTTTTACCGGATCGATACCGGCAAAGATCAGCCCCGACATCATGCCCGGCAGGCTCACCAGCCCCACCGTTTTGGCTGAATCCACGGTAGGGATCAGCGATGAGCGAATGCTCTCACGGATCAGCCGCGCCGAGGCCACCTTTGGCGTCGCCCCCAGGCTTAACTTCTCCTGCAGCTGCTGCTGTTCGCTGCTGAAGCGCTGGCCGAGGTTGTTGTAGCACAGCCCAACGGCCACCATCGCGTTCCCCGCAATCATCCCGGAGATAGGGATAACCTGCATCGGCGTAAACTCAATCGAGCCGGAGAGCACCAGCACCGCCAGGGTGAGCGCCGTCCCGGTGGTAATCGCGATAAACGACGAGATAAACGCCTTATCAATATATTTACTGCGTTTCTGCGCGTTCCACGCCGCGTTAAAGCAGATAAAGAGCACCATCAGCAGCGTCAGCACCGCGTGGTTGACGTTGAAAATATACTTAAGCACATAGCCGACGATGATGAGCTGAATCACCGCGCGGCAGATGCTCCAGACAATATCTTTTTCCAGCCCCAGCTTTTCCCGGTAGCTGACCACAATCGCAATCAGCACCAGCACCATCGATAACGCCAGAGATTCATTGGTAATGTTATGCTCACCCACGGTTGGCCTCCTGCATTTTCCCGCCGTGCGGCTGGAGCGTAATCACGTCATCCGCATGGGTAATTTCGTTTGAGTCATGCGTCACCCACAGCACGGCAATATTCTGCTCGCGGGCGTAACGATGAATAATCTCGTTGACGTTGCGTTTGTTGGCGTCATCGAGCGCGCTGGTGATTTCATCCAGCAGCAATACTTTCGGTAAGAACTGCAGATTACGGATCAGCGAGACGCGCTGCTTCTCTCCGCCCGAGAGCTCACTGACGGATTTGGTCAGCGTCTCCTTCGCCAGGCCAAAACGGGCCAGATCGTTGATGAATTTTTCCGGCTCCGGCGTTTTATTGCGGATTTGCCACGGAAAAATCAGGTTGTCAAAAACCGTGTCGCCAAAAAGCGTTGGCGTTTGTACGCAATAAGAGACCTGCTGGCGATAGCTTTCCGGAGAAAGGGACGCAATATCCTGCCCTTCAAACAGAATGGTCCCCTCCGTTGGGCTCAGAAGTGAGGCCACAATCTTCAGTAAGGTACTTTTACCGCAGCCTGACGGCCCCGTTATTAGCTTGAACTCACCGCGAGAAAGGTTAAAGCCAACGTGCTGAAGGATCGTGTTATTCGCGACACGAAAGCCGACGTCCTTTATCTGCAAAACTGCATTTTCGTTGTTCATATTTTTTCCAGTAACCACCGAGCGTTATTAGCATAATCCGTGCCGCACGTTCGTCACAACGCGTTTTAGCGCCCCCTTTCGCCACCAAGACTTCCCATTGTGTTTAACGTGCATTCATTAGACATGCTTTACACTTTCGCTTTACAGTTTACGCCGTGACCTTAGCGACACTTCCGCATCCCTGGTTTAGAACATTCGTTAAAGTGGTGTTAAGCTCTGCCCGCAACACAATAAGGAAGTACCAGAATGTCTAATATTCACACTTTTTATGAGTTTTCTGAACTTGAACCTGGCGTGAAAACCATCGATCAGCTTCTTGCCGCTATTGCTTCAGAATCCGTTACGGCTTATGTGTTCGGGGGAGAGCTTGTCCGGTTTGTTAAGGGCCTGCTGAAGATGAAGCCGGTCATTCAGCTGAAGAATTGCCGCTTTGCGTTTGACAACGGCACTCGCTTCGTTGAAATCGACGGCAAAGGAAATGTCAAAGAGTTCGAGCCGGGCAAGGTTCCGGCCTGGTTCCAGTCTCCCGGTGAGTTTGCCCGCGGCCAGTGGCTGGTCAACCATGATTTTGCTGACCTGATGACGCCGGAATTTATCCGCGCGTTTATCGAACGCTTCCCGGACGTAAGCAAACGACGCGAACACGCGAACCTGCTGTTCGATCTGCAGCTTAATAAGCTGGCGCCCGCGCAGCCCGCAGCGAAAAAGACAGGCAACGTTCAGGGCAAAACGACCAAACCCAAAGTCACCGATCTGCAGTCTTTCGAACTCTTCAGCCAGTTTTATGCGCGCATGAAAACGGCAGTGTGTGCAGACCAGTTCCCGACGCTGCAAATTCTGACGGGACACGACGCCGTCAACGACGCGCCCAGCTCTCTGAAAGGCGCGGTACGCACCTGGTTCAAAGGGATCACCGGTCAACTTCCGCCGAACAACAAGCGCGTTGGCGCGGGCAATGCGGAACTGTTCTGCGCACCGATCCGTGAGCAGCTGCACCAGGTAGAAGAGATTGGGCTGGAAACCTTCTATCACGGCCTGTCGAAAGCCATCGCTGATGCGGGTGACGATGCGCTGATCGCTGACTTTACCTACAGCTACCACTGACAAACCGCCCCGCCCGCCGGACGGGGCGAATTTTAGCCCATTAGCCGATATACTTACGAATAGCAAACACGCTCTTTTTCTCACCAAAGCATGCAAAACAGGAGGTTTTTATGCTCATCGTTGTTCCTGTCCTAATATTCGTTGCGCTGGTTATCGTGGGCGCAGGCGTCAAAATTGTCCCGCAGGGTTATCAGTGGACCGTAGAGCGCTTCGGCCGCTATACCAACACGCTGCAGCCCGGCTTAAGCCTGATTATCCCGTTCATGGACAGAATTGGTCGCAAGATCAACATGATGGAACAGGTGCTGGATATCCCCTCTCAGGAAGTGATCTCCAAAGATAACGCCAACGTCACCATTGATGCCGTCTGCTTTATTCAGGTGATTGATGCCCCGAAAGCGGCCTATGAGGTGAGCAACCTGGAGCTGGCGATCGTCAACCTGACCATGACCAACATCCGTACCGTGCTCGGCTCGATGGAGCTGGACGAGATGCTTTCCCAGCGCGACAGCATTAATACCCGCCTGCTGCACATTGTCGACGAGGCAACGAACCCGTGGGGGATCAAAGTTACCCGTATTGAGATCCGCGACGTGCGCCCGCCGGCTGAGCTTATCGCCTCCATGAACGCCCAGATGAAGGCCGAGCGCACCAAGCGCGCCTATATTCTGGAAGCCGAAGGGGTCCGTCAGGCGGAGATCCTCAAAGCGGAAGGGGAAAAACAGTCGCAAATCCTGAAAGCCGAAGGCGACCGTCAGTCCGCGTTCTTACAGGCGGAAGCGCGTGAACGTTCCGCAGAAGCGGAAGCCCGTGCGACGCAGATGGTCTCCGAGGCGATTGCCGCCGGGGACATTCAGGCCGTGAACTACTTCGTGGCGCAAAAATATACCGATGCCCTGAAAGAGATCGGCTCCGCGAACAACAGCAAAGTGGTGATGATGCCGCTGGACGCCAGCAGCCTGATGGGCTCTATCGCGGGGATCGCCGAACTGATCAAAGACAGCGGAAACGAGCGTAAAAAATGATTGAGCTCATCGTTGCACATCCTCATGCCTTCTGGCTAAGCCTTGGTGGCTTATTGCTGGCGGCGGAAATGCTGGGCGGCAACGGCTACCTGCTCTGGAGCGGTGTTGCCGCTGTCATTACTGGCCTGCTGGTCTGGATCCTTCCTCTGGACTGGGCGTGGCAGGGCGCGCTGTTTGCCGTGCTGACGCTGGTCGCCGCCTGGCTGTGGTGGCGCTGGCTTAACCGCCAGGTAAAAGAGCAGAAACCGCTGGACGCGCATCTTAACCAGCGCGGACAGCAGATTGTCGGCAAGCGCTTTACGCTCGACGCCGCGCTGGTGAACGGGCGCGGGCATATGCGCGTGGGCGACAGCTCGTGGCCGGTGGTGGCCGACGACGACCTCAGCGCCGGAACACAGGTTGAGGTCATTGCGGTGGAAGGCATTACGCTGCGGGTGAAAGCCTGCTAAGCGTGGGTTTTGCGATGGCAGCAGCCGGCAAGATTATCGATAATCGGGCAGTCGGCGCTGTCATCCCCCGGACAGGATTCCGCCAGCTGCAACAGCTGTTCGCGCATCGCCTGCAGCTCGATGATGTGGCGTTCAATCTCTGCCACTTTTTCCAGCGTGCGTTTTTTTACGTCGGCGCTGTGGCGCTTCGGATCGTTAAACAGGTTAACCAGCTCGCCGCACTCTTCCAGGTTAAACCCCACCTGTCTTGCCTGGCGCAGCAGCGTCAGTTCATCGAGATGCAGCTGCGTATAGCTGCGGTAGCCGTTTTCACTGCGCAGCGGTGGCGTCACCAGCCCCTTCTCTTCATAAAAGCGGATTGCCTTGCTGGTTAAGCCCGTTTTTTTTGCCACGTCACTGATATTCACATTTCCCCCTTGACCTTCCCCTTGATGGAAGGTTTAACCTTCATAACAGTTAGCGAAAAGCGTTACTCCGGTCAACAACTGACCAATATATTATACGGGAGTTTTGTTATGTCTCACACTATCGACCTTACGCTGGACGGCCTCTCCTGCGGCCACTGCGTCAAACGCGTGAAAGAAAGCCTGGAACAGCGTCCTGATGTGGAAAGCGCTGAAGTGACGATCGATCATGCCGCCGTAACCGGCAGCGCCAGCGCCGACGCGCTGATTGATACCATTAAACAGGCCGGTTACGGGGCGGAGTTAAGCCACCCAAAGGCTAAACCGCTGGCAGAGTCATCATCCCCGTCGGAAGCACTGACAGCGGCCACTCCTGAGCTTCCGGCAGCTGATGATATTGATGACAGCCAACAGCTGCTGATCAACGGCATGAGCTGCGCCAGCTGCGTCTCTCGGGTACAAAACGCCTTGCAGGCCGTACCGGGCGTCGCGCAGGCACGGGTCAACCTTGCGGAGCGTACTGCGCTGGTGATGGGCAGTGCCTCCGCCGCAGATTTAGTGCAGGCCGTTGAGAAAGCGGGCTACGGGGCGGAGGCCATCGAAGACGATGCCGAGCGCCGCGAGCGCCAGCAGGAAACGGCTATCGCCACCATGAAGCGCTTCCGCTGGCAGGCGATCGTTGCCCTGCTGGTCGGTATTCCGGTGATGGTCTGGGGCATGATGGGTGACAACATGATGGTCACCGCTGAAAACCGCACGCTGTGGCTGGCGATAGGCCTGATTACTCTGGCGGTCATGGTCTTTGCAGGCGGGCATTTCTATACCAGCGCCTGGAAGAGCCTGAAAAACCGCACTGCGACGATGGATACGCTGGTCGCGCTCGGTACCGGCGCGGCGTGGCTCTATTCAATGAGCGTGAACGTCTGGCCCCAGTGGTTCCCGATGGAGGCGCGGCATCTCTATTATGAAGCGAGCGCGATGATTATCGGCCTGATTAACCTGGGCCATATGCTGGAAGCCCGTGCCCGTCAGCGCTCCTCGAAAGCGCTGGAACGCTTGCTCGATTTAACCCCGCCGACGGCCCGCGTGGTTACGGACGACGGGGAGAAAAGCGTCCCGCTGGCGGAAGTTCAGCCCGGCATGACGCTGCGCCTGACGACGGGCGATCGCGTTCCCGTTGACGGTAAGATAACCCAGGGTGAAGCCTGGCTGGATGAAGCGATGCTGACCGGCGAGCCTATCCCTCAGCAGAAATCAGACGGCGACGCCGTTCATGCTGGCACGGTGGTGCAGGACGGCAGCGTGCTGTTTACCGCCAGCGCCGTCGGCAGCCACACGACGCTGTCGCGTATTATCCGCATGGTGCGTCAGGCGCAGAGCAGCAAGCCGGAAATTGGCCAGCTTGCTGACAGAATCTCGGCCATTTTTGTGCCGGTGGTGGTCGGCATTGCCCTGCTGAGCGCGGCTATCTGGTATTTCTTCGGCCCGGCACCGCAGATTGTTTACACCCTGGTGATCGCCACCACGGTGCTGATCATCGCCTGTCCGTGCGCCCTTGGCCTGGCGACACCGATGTCGATTATCTCCGGCGTCGGACGCGCCGCCGAGTTTGGCGTGCTGGTCCGTGATGCGGATGCCCTGCAGCGGGCGAGCACGCTGGATACCATTGTCTTTGATAAAACCGGCACGCTAACCGAGGGCAAACCGCAGGTTGTGGCCGTGAGCACCGCTGGCATTGCGGAAGAGGACGCGCTGCGCCTTGCCGCCGCGCTGGAGCAGGGTTCCAGCCACCCGCTGGCCCGCGCCATTCTCGATAAGGCGAATGCTTCTGCCCTGCCGCAGGTCAGCAATTTCCGCACCCTGCGCGGGCTAGGCGTCAGCGGTGAAGCCGACGGCCACGCGCTGCTGCTGGGTAACCAGGCGCTGCTCAATGAAAACGGTGTTGATACGTCCGCGCTGGAAGATGAGCTGAAAGCGCAGGCCTCTCAGGGCGCCACCCCGGTTCTGCTGGCGGTGGATGGCAACGCTGCCGCGCTGCTGGCCGTGCGCGATCCGCTTCGCCAGGACAGCGTGGATGCCTTACAGCGCCTGCACCGCGCCGGCTACCGTCTGGTGATGCTGACCGGGGACAACCCGACCACCGCCAACGCCATCGCGAAAGAAGCCGGTATAGATGAGGTGATTGCGGGCGTGCTGCCGGATGGCAAAGCGGACGCCATCAAGAACCTGCAAAGTCAGGGTCGCCAGGTGGCGATGGTGGGCGACGGCATCAACGATGCCCCGGCGCTGGCCCAGGCGGACGTGGGGATTGCCATGGGCGGCGGGAGCGATGTCGCCATTGAAACCGCTGCCATTACGCTGATGCGCCACAGCCTGATGGGCGTTGCCGATGCTCTGGCCATTTCAAAAGCCACGCTGCGCAACATGAAGCAGAACTTGCTGGGGGCATTTATTTATAACTCGCTCGGTATCCCGGTTGCCGCAGGCATTTTGTGGCCGCTGACCGGCACCCTGCTGAACCCGGTTGTTGCGGGTGCTGCGATGGCGCTCTCGTCCATCACCGTGGTGAGCAACGCCAACCGTCTGCTGCGGTTTAAACCGAAAGATTGAACCTTGTTCTCGTACGCGCTAGCATGACCCTTTCCGGTCATGGAGCGCGTATGAGTCTGTTTAATCGTATAAAAGCATCGTTTCGCGCCCTCTTCCCCCGCCGCTATGACTGGCCCGGTATGGATATTACGCTTCCGGGTGGGCAACACCTTCACCTGGTCGGCAGCATCCATATGGGCACGCAGGGGATGTCCCCCCTGCCACCCGGTCTGATAAAACGCCTGAAGCGCGCCGACGCGCTGGTCGTCGAGGCGGACATTTCCGGCCACGAGTCGCCGTTTGCCGGGCTTGAAAGCGATCTCCCACTGGCGGAACGTCTGAATGAGGCCCAGCTTGCGGAACTGACGCGCGTCGCGGATGAAACTGGCGTGTCGCTCCCCATGATTGATACCCTGCCGCTGTGGCAAATTGCGATGGTACTGCAGGCCACGCAGGCGCAGCGTCTGGGCCTGCGCGGTGATTACGGCATTGATTACCAGCTGCTGAACGTGGCGCGGGCGCGCCGTATGCCCATCATCGAGCTGGAAGGGACGGACAGCCAGATTGCGCTCCTGCGCCAGCTTCCTGATGACGGTCTGATGCTGCTGGATGATACCCTCACCCACTGGCACACCAACGCGCGCCTGCTGCAAACCATGATTGGCTGGTGGCTGGATGCACCGCCCGCGGACGGTAAGCTGGCGTTACCGTCGACGTTCAGCGAATCGCTGTATGATGTGCTGATGAATGCGCGCAACAAAGCCTGGCGAGAGACGCTGCATGCTTTACCTGCGGGGGAATACGTGGTGGCGGTCGGGGCGCTGCATTTATACGGCGAAGGGAATTTGCCGTCGCTGTTGAAATAAAAAAATGGCCAATATCTCTATTGGCCCGTCAAAGAGGAATTTCATCGTTTTTATTATACCGAAGTGACCTTCGGCTGAGCCGATTGTCGCTCAAAGTGACCATCACTGCCAACACTATTGCGCAAGATGGTGCTATTTTTTAGACAAACGTCAGGCGTATGCTGGCCGCATGAATTGTCTGCCGTAAGAAGGATAGCTATGACTCCCGCCGTTAAATTACTCGAAAAACACAACATTTCTTTCCGGATCCACACCTACGATCACGATCCGAACGAAACCAACTTTGGTGATGAAGTGGTGCGAAAGCTGGGGCTGAACGCTGACCAGGTCTATAAAACGCTGCTGGTCGCGGTGAATGGTGATATGAAGCACCTCGCCGTGGCGGTTACCCCGGTGGCGGGACAGCTGGATCTGAAGAAAGTCGCCAAAGAGCTGGGGGCGAAGAAGGTGGATATGGCCGACCCGATAGTTGCGCAACGCACCACGGGCTATCTGGTGGGTGGGATCAGCCCGCTCGGACAGAAAAAACGCCTGCCGACGCTGATTGATGCGCCTTCCCAGGAGTTTGAAACCATCTTTATATCCGGCGGCAAACGCGGGCTGGATATCGAGCTGGCGGCGGGCGATCTGGCGAAAATGCTGGACGCGAAGTTTGCGGATATTGCGCGCCGGGAGTAAAAGAAAAGCCGGGTGGCGGCTACGCCTTACCCGGCCTACATTTTGCACCCGTAGGCCCGGTAAGCGCAGCGCCACCGGGCAAAAAAACAACCCGCACTACTGCCAGCTCACCTCGCCCTTCGGCTCATACGCGTTCACGTCAATCGGCGAATTCTGCTCGATGTACTGCTTCAGCACTTCCGCATCGATAAAGCCGGTATTTACGTAGCCCGGTTTATTATCGATGTGCGGATAGCCGTCGCCGCCGGTGGCGTTAAAGCTTAACGTCGCCAGACGGTAGGTTTTCGCCGGATCGACCGGCTCGCCCTTGATTTTCAGATCGCTGAGCTTGCCGTCCTTCGCCACAAAGCTGACGTTGGCAAACTGCGGGTAGGCACCCGAGTCCGGCTTCATCTGCGCCACGGCGGTCAGGTAGTCAACGACCTCTTTCCCGCTCATATCCGCATACACCACCACGTTGCCGAACGGCTGCACTTTCAGGACGTCTTTGTAGGTGATGTTTCCACCTTCGATGGAGTCACGAATGCCGCCGCCGCTCATTACGCCAAAGTCGGCATTCGTGCGCGCCATTTGCGCCGCCAGCACCAGATGGCCCATGTTAGTCTGCACAAAGCGGACTTTGCTGCGGTCCCCTTCCAGACGACCGTTCAGCGTGCCGATTTTCACGTCCAGCTGCGCCTTGCCTTTATTCTGGAACGGCGTCAGCAGGGAGAGCATCTGCTGGTTTTCAGCAATCTCTGGCGTGTAAAGTACCCGCTCGCTTTTCCCGTCCGGGTAGGTTACTTTTTTCTTCAGATTGACCGGAATGAGCTGATAGCGCACCAGCTTCATCTCGCCGTTACGGAACTCAAAATCCGCCCGACCCACGTATTTACCCCACTCGTGCGCCTGTACTATCCAGATACCGTTCTGACGGTCTGGCGCGCATGGCGTGCCCGGCACGTAGTCCACCTGCTTTTTGTTTTCGGAAGCCATACACACCGGATCCTGTGAGTGACCACCCACAATCATCGCCAGCGAGCCTGCCGGCAGGCTGCGCGCCATCTCCACGTCGCCGGGCGCATTGGAGCCGTGCTCGCCGTTATCGTAGTGTCCCATGTGGGTAGTGGCGATAATCACGTCCGGCTTTTCGTTCTGCTGCAGCTCCTGAATCACCAGCTTCGCTTCGTCTGCCGGTTTGCGGAATTCGATATCGGTGAAGAACTCAGGGTTGCCGATTTTTGCCGTATCGTCGGTGGTTAAGCCAATGACCGCGATTTTGAGATCCTGACGCTTAAACAGCGCCCACGGCTTAAACAGACGTTCGCCGGTGCTTTTCTGATAAATATTGGCGGAGAGGAACGGGAATTTGGACCATTTCTCCTGCTGACGCAGCACGCTCAGCGGGTTATCAAACTCGTGGTTACCCACGGCCATCGCGTCGTAACCGATTAAATTCATGCCGCGGAAATCGGGTTCAGCGTCCTGTAAATCGGATTCCGGTACGCCGGTGTTGATATCGCCCCCAGACAGCAGCAGCACGCTGCCGCCCTGGGCCGCCACCTCTTTGCGAATGCCGTCCACCAGCGTTTTTTGCGCCGACAGGCCGTATTCGCCGTATTCGCTGCGCCAGAAATGGCCATGATGATCGTTAGTATGCAGGATGGTGATTTTATAGGTTTTATCTTTTTCATACGCCTGCGCGGGCAGGCTTGTCAGCCCCCATGCGGCGATGAGCGCCAGCGCGACGCCTCGCTTCATTAACTTCATCTTCTCTCTCCCTGACCAATAGACAAAGGCAAAAATTACAGTGACTAACAAGAATAGACAAATAAGTTTTCAGAATTGCGACTTTCTTCAAATGTCACACGCGGGTATGTTAGTCGGATAATAATTACACCCTGCATCTCTAATAACTAAAGACGTGGTACTTCTCTCTATGGCAATCAGTGAATCAACCCAGCCCGTTCCGGGCGCGCCGGCGTCGCCGCCAGCATCGCGCACCTCTTTTAAAGTCTTAGGCGCAATCAGCCTCTCGCACCTGCTCAACGACATGATCCAGTCGTTGATTCTGGCAATCTACCCGCTGCTGCAGTCCGAGTTTTCGTTAACCTTCGTACAGATCGGGATGATCACCCTGACCTTCCAGCTCGCCTCTTCGCTGCTACAGCCGGTGGTGGGCTACTGGACGGATAAATACCCGATGCCGTGGTCGCTGCCGATAGGCATGTGCTTTACCTTAAGCGGGCTGGTGCTGCTGGCCATGGCGGGGAGTTTTGAAACGGTGTTGATTGCCGCGGCGCTGGTGGGCACCGGCTCGTCCGTCTTCCATCCGGAATCCTCCCGCGTGGCGCGTATGGCCTCCGGTGGTCGTCACGGGCTGGCGCAGTCACTCTTCCAGGTAGGGGGCAACTTCGGTAGCTCCCTCGGCCCGCTGCTGGCGGCGGTGATTATCGCCCCGTACGGCAAAGGCAACGTGGCCTGGTTTGTGCTGGCCGCGCTGCTGGCGATTATCGTGCTGGCGCAGATCAGCCGCTGGTATGCCGCTCAGCATCGCGTGAATAAAGGGAAACCTAAAGCGAAGGTTATCAATCCCCTGCCGCGCAATAAGGTTATCCTGGCCGTCTCTGTGCTGCTGGTGCTGATTTTCTCGAAATACTTCTATATGGCGAGCATCAGCAGTTATTACACCTTTTATCTGATGCAAAAATTCGGATTATCGGTACAAAACGCACAGTTCCACCTGTTTGCCTTCCTGTTCGCCGTTGCGGCAGGTACGGTCATTGGCGGGCCGGTGGGGGATAAGATTGGCCGTAAATATGTCATTTGGGGCTCTATCCTCGGCGTTGCACCGTTTACCCTTATTTTGCCGTACGCGAGCCTTGAATGGACGGGGATTTTAACCGTGATTATTGGTTTTATCCTCGCTTCCGCCTTTTCCGCCATTCTGGTTTATGCCCAGGAGCTGCTGCCTGGCCGGATCGGTATGGTTTCCGGACTCTTTTTCGGTTTCGCCTTCGGCATGGGAGGGCTTGGCGCAGCGGTGTTAGGGATGGTTGCGGATCACACCAGCATCTTCCTGGTTTATAAAATCTGCGCTTTCCTGCCGCTTCTTGGGATGTTAACCATATTCCTGCCTGATAACCGTCATAAAGCCTGAATTACAGGTAGCCAAAGTTTTACTTTGGCTACCTGACACCCTGATGCCATAAGGGTTTCTTCATTATCCCCTAGCTGAATTTATCAAAATGCGCTTTTTTACGTGCATATTGCTGTTTTATTCAAACTTCAACAATTATTCATAAACATAAGGGTAAAAATTGTCATAAACTATTACTCGGTTTTTTGGTTTTCGCCAAAAAGGAACACCCACAACGAAAGGAGACGGAATGCACCACGCCACACCGCTTATTACCACCATTGTTGGTGGACTTGTGCTCGCTTTTATCCTTGGCATGATTGCCAATAAGCTGCGTATTTCTCCTCTTGTCGGCTATTTGTTAGCGGGTGTACTGGCGGGACCTTTCACGCCAGGCTTCGTGGCGGATACCAAACTGGCGCCTGAGCTGGCGGAACTGGGCGTGATCCTGCTGATGTTTGGCGTCGGTCTGCACTTCTCCCTGAAGGATTTGATGGCGGTAAAGTCGATTGCCATACCAGGAGCGATCGCCCAGATAGGGGTGGCGACGCTGCTGGGGATGGCGCTTTCCGCAGTGCTTGGCTGGTCGCTGATGACCGGCATCGTATTTGGGCTGTGCCTCTCAACCGCCAGTACCGTGGTGCTGCTGCGCGCGCTTGAAGAGAGGCAACTGATAGACAGCCAGCGCGGGCAGATCGCGATCGGCTGGCTGATTGTGGAAGATCTGGTGATGGTGCTGACGCTGGTCCTGCTGCCCGCCGTCGCCGGAATGATGGAAAAAGAGAACATCGGCTTCGCCTCGCTGGCGCTGGACATGAGCATCACCATCGGCAAGGTGGTGGCGTTTATCGCCATCATGATGCTGGTGGGCCGGCGTCTGGTGCCGTGGATCATGTCCCGCAGCGCGGCGACCGGCTCCCGCGAGCTGTTTACCCTCTCCGTGCTGGCGCTGGCGCTGGGCATTGCCTTTGGCGCTGTCGAGCTGTTTGATGTCTCCTTTGCCCTGGGCGCGTTCTTCGCCGGGATGGTACTGAACGAGTCCGAGCTGAGCCACCGCGCGGCGCACGATACCCTGCCGCTGCGCGACGCCTTCGCCGTGTTGTTCTTTGTCTCCGTCGGCATGCTGTTTGATCCGATGGTTCTGATTCACCAGCCGCTGGCCGTGCTGGGCACGCTGGCGATCATCATCTTTGGTAAGTCGCTCGCCGCCTTCTTCCTGGTGCGGATGTTCGGCCACTCCCCGCGGACGGCTTTGACCATCGCCGCCAGCCTGGCGCAGATTGGTGAGTTCGCCTTTATCCTCGCCGGTCTGGGTATGGCCCTTAACCTGCTGCCGCAGGCCGGGCAAAATCTGGTGCTGGCGGGAGCGATTCTGTCGATTATGCTGAACCCGGTACTGTTTGCCCTGCTGGAAAAATACCTCGATAAAACCGAAACGCTGGAAGAACAAACGCTTGAAGAGGCCATCGAGGAAGAGAAGCAGATCCCGGTAGATATCTGTAACCATGCCCTGCTGGTGGGCTTTGGCCGCGTTGGCAGCCTGCTCGGGGAGAAGCTGATGGCGCAAGGGATCCCGCTGGTGGTGATAGAAACGTCGCGCACCCGCGTCGACGAACTGCGCGAGCGCGGTATTCGCGCGGTGCTGGGCAATGCGGCGAACGAAGAGATCATGGAGCTGGCGCATCTGGACTGTGCCCGCTGGCTATTGCTGACGATTCCGAACGGCTATGAAGCGGGCGAGATTGTGGCCTCCGCACGCGAAAAGAGCCCAACAATTGAGATTATCGCCCGTGCACACTATGACGACGAGGTGGAGTACATTACCGAGCGCGGTGCAAATCAGGTGGTGATGGGCGAGCGCGAAATTGCGAATACGATGCTGACGTTGCTGGCGAAACCGCCGACTGAAGAGGCTGTTACGGGGTAATTTGTGCGGCCCCCCCTCACCCCGGCCCTCTCCCCAAAGGGGCGAGGGTGTTCAAGTTCCCGCTCCCCTTTGGGGAGAGGGTCAGGGTGAGGGGCCTTCTTTTACCTGTCCCAATAAGCCTCTTC
Organism: Enterobacter sp. 296B2; assembly: GCF_034106185.1. Lineage (NCBI taxonomy): Bacteria > Pseudomonadati > Pseudomonadota > Gammaproteobacteria > Enterobacterales > Enterobacteriaceae > Enterobacter > Enterobacter sp. 296B2. The sequence goes on from NZ_JAWNCA010000002.1 coordinate 20,716, forward strand.
AAGGCTGTCTTCCCGTTCCGGCAGCCCACGCGTTAAGCGCGGTGAATGCTGGTTCAGCACCTGATAGCTCACGCGGTTGGCATATTTACACACCTGCGCCAGCGACGAATAGGTCAGCCAGCTGAACTTGTGCTTGCTGGAATTCGGCACGTTGGTTTTGTGGTAGGCGTTAGCGGTAATGTCGTGCAGCAGCGCGGCCAGCGCGCCGTCACCCGCACCATTGGTGTTCATGATCTTCTCCGGCCCGCCCATGTACGGCGCGATGTGGGAGTAGATACGCAGAGGGTTCACGCAATCTTTATGGCGCATGCCGCGGCTGAACTCGTACTGGTTGAACTCGGCAATCGCGCCCGGCAGCAGCGGGTGCTGGGTTTTGCGTTTGCTCTCTTCCTCAGTGAAGCCCGCCATATACAGCCCGACAGGGCCGGCGGTGCAGAGCACCAGGTCCACCCAGTCCAGCGCTTTATCAGACGCCAATAGCGGATCGCTTTCACCGGTCAGCGCTTCGGCCTCTTCTTCGTTCATCGCCAGAATCGAGACGTGCTCTTTCAGAAACGCCTGCCACCACTCCGGGTTATCGGCAATCACGAATTTCGTGCCCAGGGTTAACACCACCGGCACATCGTACTTTTTGGCGTACTCAATCGCCTTCATGGTCGCTTCCGGCATCGGCTCGCCCGGCTTACAGCGCACCAGGTAGGAGGTCAGAACCAGCGCAGAGGCGCCCGCGATCACCTCTTCGGGAATGCTTTCCGCGCGCAGTTTGTTCATATGACCCGGGCTGATGGCAAAGGTACGTTCGCCGGACTCACCGATCAGCGTAAAGCAACGGCCAATCGGCCCGTCAACGCCCTGGAGATAGTTCAGATCGGTACGGCTGGAGGTGTTGCACAGGTAACGGTAGGCGTAGCCTCCGATTTCGATATTGCTGCACATCACGCCGAGCAGCACCGAGCGGTCGTCTGCCAGCACAGAGTAGTTGTGCATGGTGTTGCCGATGGTGCCGCCGGCAAACTGATGGGTAATCAGATTTTCGCGCACCAGTTCCTGGTACAGCGCTTCGGCGACGTCGTCCTCAATGACCAGCGAGTGACCGGCGCTCAGACCGTAACGGGCGACAAACGCATCATCGACTTTCGCTTCAATGTCCACCAGCGTCTGATCGATACCGACGACCCACGCCGCGCTGGTTTCATTTTCTGGCTGGATTTGCTGCAGGAGCGGATCGCGGGCATCAACGGGGAAGTAATGTTTAGATTTGCGTTTACCGGGAAATTTCATGGTCTGAACTGTACGAAGAATATGGGCCGGGAATGGTAGCACAAACCCGGCCCGGAGTGCGATCAGCGGCTGTTCGTCACCAGCGAGACCATCATGTCGATATGTTCAGGCGAGTCGTTAAGCGCCGGAATGTACTCATACTTTTCGCCGCCGGCCTCAAGGAAAAACTCCCGGTTTTGCACCGCGATCTCCTCCAGCGTTTCCAGACAGTCTGCCGAAAAGCCCGGCGACATCACCTGAATGTGCTTCACGCCCTTCTCGCCGAGCATTTTAAGGGTTTCATCGGTGTACGGCGTCAGCCACGGCTCGCGGCCAAAGCGCGACTGGAAGGTCATCATCACCTTCTCCGGCGGCAGGCCGAGGGCGGAGACCAGCTCGCGCGTGGTATCGCGGCAGCGCTGCGGGTAATCATCCCCTTCATTAGCGAAACGCTGCGGGATCCCGTGGTAGGAAAGCAGCAGCAGATCCGGCTCGCCGTGTTTTTCAAACGACGCACGGGCGCTGTTGGCAAGCGCTTTAATATAAAGCTCGTTATCAGCGTAATCGCGAATAAAGGTCACGCCAGGAATGCGGCGGCGGGTTGCCAGAATGCGGGCCAGCTCGTCCCAGACGGCGGCCACCGTCGAGCAGGAGTACTGCGGGTAGAGCGCCAGCACGACGATATGGTCCACCCCCTGCGCCAGCAGCGAGTCCACCGCGCTTTTCAGGGACGGTTTGCCGTAGCTCATACCGAGCGCGACGGGCATCTCCGGCAGGCGGGCGGCCAGCGCTTTTTCCTGACGACGGCTGTACACCATCAGCGGCGAGCCCTCTTCCATCCAGACGGACTGATAGAGTTTGGCAACGCGCGGAGAGCGAATCGGCAGAATGACGCCACGCAGCAGCGGCCACCACAGCAGTCTCGGAAAATCCACGACGCGCGTGTCGCTTAAAAATTGTCGCAGATAGCGTTTTACCGCGTCTGGAGTGGGTGCTTCTGGAGTGCCCAGATTGGCAAGCAGGATGCCGGTTTTCGCCTGACTCATTCACGCCTCTTAACCATTTGATAGGTTGTCAATTGTAGCGGAAATGCGTTTAAACGAAACCCATTGCTGTAATAGGTGAGATGAGAATATTTCTCACCCGGGAGCCCGGGTGAGAGGCGCGCGATTAGCCGAGGATTTTTTCCAGCTCTGCACGAACGTCAGCCACGGCTTTGGTACCGTCAACTTTCGCGTATTTGGTGTTACCCGCCTGCGCTTCTTTAGTGTAGTAGCCGATCAGCGGCGCGGTCATCTGATGGTATTCCACCAGGCGTTTACGCACGGTCTCTTCCTGATCGTCTTTACGGGTGGTCAGCTCTTCGCCGGTCACGTCGTCTTTGCCTTCAACCTTAGGCGGGTTGAATTTGATGTGGTAAACGCGGCCAGAAGCAGCGTGTACGCGACGGCCAACGATACGGTCAACGATCAGCTCGTCCGGTACGTCGAACTCCAGAACGTAGTCCACGTTGATGCCCGCTTCTTTCATGGCGTCAGCCTGAGGAATGGTGCGTGGGAAGCCGTCCAGCAGGAAACCGTTACGGCAGTCTTCCTGAGCAATGCGCTCTTTGACCAGAGCAATAACCAGCTCGTCGGTTACCAGCTTGCCCGCGTCCATGATGTCTTTCGCTTGTTTACCCAGCTCGGAGCCAGATTTAACAGCGGCGCGCAGCATGTCACCGGTGGAGATTTGCGGAATACCGTATTTCTCCATGATGAACTGAGCCTGAGTTCCTTTACCCGCGCCCGGAGCGCCAAGCAGAATAATACGCATTGCGAAAATCCCCTCAAAAGTCGTTTCAATTTTTCAAAAGCGCTAAACAATACCACCAGAATGGGCATCGCTCAAGGAAGGCGGGAAGGCTGAAACGGTTAATGGGGGGAGATTATTTGGGTTAGTGCAGTTGATTCCCCTCACCCTAACCCTCTCCCCTATGGGGAGAGGGCAGGGTGAGGGGGAGGTGTTTAATTACGCCAGCAGCAGCGCATTCACACGTTTAATGAACAGGTTAGGATCTTCCAGCGTGCCGCGCTCGGCCAGCAGGGACTGATCCAGCAGCAGTTCAACCCACTCGGCAAAGCGGGCGTCGTCCTGGGTATCCGCGGCGCGTTTCACCAGCGGATGATCCGGATTAAGCTCAAAGATATATTTCACTTCCGGCACCGCCTGGCCCGCCGCGGCGAACAGCTTCGCCATCTGGGTGCTCATTTCGTCGGCATCGGTGGTGACAATCGCCGGGGTGTCGGTCAGACGATGCGTGAAGCGCACCTCTTTCACGCGGTCGCCCAGCAGGGTTTTCACGCGCTCAACGAACGGCTCCAGCGCCTTCTCGGCTTCTTTCGCGCTTTCGTCCACTTCATCAGCCAGCTTGTCGATGGATTCGTCCGCTTTAGCGACAGACTGGAACGCCTTCCCGTCGAACTCGGTCAGGTAGTTCATCATCCACTCGTCGATGCGGTCAGAAAGCAGCAGCACTTCGATGCCTTTCTTACGCAGCAGCTCCAGGTGCGGGCTGCTCTTCGCCGCCGCGTAGCTGTCGGCGGTGATGTAGTAAATCTTCTCCTGCCCTTCTTTCATACGGGAGATGTACTCTTCCAGCGACACGGTCTGCGCGGAGGAGTCGGTGTGCGTAGAGGCAAAGCGCAGCAGTTTGGCGATGGTTTCAACGTTCGCCATGTCTTCAGCCGGGCCTTCTTTCAGCACCAGGCCGAACTGTTTCCAGAAGGTCTGGTATTTTTCGGCATCGTCTTTCGCCAGTTTTTCCAGCATCTGCAGCGCACGTTTGGTCAGGGCGTTGCGCAGGTTACGGGTGACGGTGCTGTCCTGCAGAATTTCACGCGAAACGTTCAGCGGCAGATCGTTGGAATCTATCAGACCGCGTACAAAGCGCAGGTAGTTCGGCATGAACTGCTCGGCGTCGTCCATAATGAACACGCGCTGCACGTACAGCTTCAGGCCGTGCTTGTGATCGCGGTTCCACATGTCCCACGGCGCCTGCGCCGGGATGTACAGCAGGCTGGTGTACTCCTGCTTACCTTCCACACGGTTGTGGCTCCAGGTCAGCGGGTCGGTAAAGTCGTGGGCGATGTGCTTGTAGAACTCGTTGTATTCGTCGTCTTTAATTTCCGACTTGTTGCGCGTCCACAGCGCCTGAGCCTTGTTGATCTTCTCCCAGGAGACCACGGTTTCACCGTCTTTCTCTTCCTGTTTTTCAATCTCCACCGGCAGGGCGATGTGATCGGAATACTTGCTGATGATGGAGCGCACGCGCCAGTCGTTCAGGAAATCGTCTTCGCCTTCGCGCAGGTGCAGGGTGATTTCAGTCCCGCGATCCGCTTTGGTGATGTCATCAACGGTGTACTCGCCTTCCCCTTTGGATTCCCACAGCACGCCGTTCTCGGCGCTGTCGCCCGCCGCACGGGTGCGCACGGTAACTTTGTCGGCCACAATGAACGCCGAGTAGAAACCGACGCCGAACTGGCCGATCAGCTGGCTGTCTTTCGCCTGGTCAGAGCCCATGGACTCGAGGAACGCTTTGGTGCCGGATTTGGCGATGGTTCCGAGGTGGTCGATCACCTCGTCGCGGTTCATCCCGATGCCGTTATCGGCGATGGTCAGGGTGCGGTTCTCTTTGTTGAAAGAGACGCGCACGCGCAGCTCGCCGTCGCCTTCGTACAGATCCGGGTTGGACAGCGCGCGGAAGCGCAGCTTGTCCGCCGCATCGGAGGCGTTGGAAATCAGCTCACGCAGGAAAATTTCTTTGTTGGAATACAGGGAATGGATCATCAGGTGCAGAAGCTGTTTTACTTCTGACTGGAAACCACGGGTTTCTTGTCCTTTCATCTAAGTCGACCTCAACAATGCCATTTAATGGGGTTTTAAAACGTTGAGGGAGAGATGGGGATAAGGGGAGAAATTTTCAAGCGGAGGCCGCGCGCGCAGCCTCCGTTTGGTCAGAAAATAATCTTGTGGCGTCCGGCCAGCGAGTGCGACAGCGTGGTGCCATCGACCATCTCCAGCTCGCCGCCCACCGGCACGCCGTGGGCGATGCGGCTGGCATCAACGCCGTACTGCGCGCACAGCTCGGCGATGTAGTTGGCGGTTGCCTCCCCTTCCACCGTTGGGTTGGTGGCGAGGATCACCTCTTTGATCGTTTCGGACTCAAGGCGCTGTTCAAGGCGGTCAAGGCCGATATCATCCGGGCCAATGCCGTCGAGCGGGGAGAGATGCCCCATCAGCACGAAGTAGCGGCCCGAAAACTGCCCGGTTTGTTCAATGGCGTAGATGTCCGCCGGACTCTCCACCACGCAAATCTGACCGTTTTCCTGACGACGCGGGTTCGTACAGATGTTACACACGTCCTGCTCGGTAAAGGTGCGGCAATCCGCACAGTGACCAATTTCTGACATGGCGCGGGTCAAAGCCTGCGCCAGGCGCATCCCGCCGCTGCGGTCGCGCTGCAATAGCGTAAACGCCATGCGCTGCGCCGACTTCGGGCCAACGCCCGGCAGGCAGCGCAGCGCTTCCATTAACTGCGTGAGCAGCGGACTGGTTTGCATCAGAATGGCATCTTGAAGCCAGGCGGCAACTGCATACCGCTGGAAACAGAGGCCATTTTCTCTTTCTGGGTTTCGTCGATACGGCGAGCGGCATCGTTAAACGCGGCTGCAACCAGATCTTCCAGCATCTCTTTGTCGTCTTCGAGCAGGCTCGGGTCGATTTCCACGCGACGGCAGTTGTGCGCACCGTTGATGGTCACCTTGACCAGACCGGCACCGGATTCACCCGTGACTTCCAGCTGAGCGATCTCTTCCTGCATCTTCTGCATTTTTTCCTGCATCTGCTGAGCCTGCTTCATCAGGCCACCCAGACCGCCTTTTCCACCAAACATAGGCTTCTCTCTTCTTTCACGTTTAAGGATTACAACCGTAAGTCAGACTCACGATCAAATGGGGCGAATACTCTCTTCATCCAGATCGGCGTCGAAGAACCGGCGCAGGGTCTGAATGTTGTTATCCGCAATTATCGCCTCGCGCGCCTGCGCGAGCTTCTCTTCATAAATGGCCTGGCGCCACTCGAGCGGCGTTTTCACTGCCGGATTATCATCTTCAATGATAGTCAATTCAACTGGTGAGCCCTGTAAAGCAGCAAGCGCCTCGGCCAGCGCCTTTTGCGCGCCAGGGGAGTTGAGGTGCCGCTGGCCCGGACGCAGGTGCAGACGCACCTGATTGCCGTCCTGCTCTTTCCAGGCGTTCAGCGCGACCTGCTCCACCAGCTTCGGCAGCTGGAGTTTGCTGACCTCGGCGGCCCAGGCGTCCCGCGCGATAGACTCTTCGGCAAGCTTCGCGGAAAGCTCCGGCGTTTTCTCATGCTCCAGCGCCTTTTTCAGCGCTTTTGGCGTGGCGACCTCTTCCTTCACCGTTTCAGTAATGGTGGTTGCCTTCCAGCGGTAAGCCTCTTCTTTCACCGGGGCTTTCTGCTCGAGCGCGGCCGGTGCCGGACGCGACTGTACGCGCTCCGTTACCGAGGCCAGTCGTTCAAGCGCGGCGTTGTTGACCGGCCGCGCTCTTCCTGGCGCTGCCGGTTCACTCTTTTTTGGTTTGGTTACTCCCTGCGCACGCTGTAGCTGGCTGCGTGCGGCAAGCACCGAACTGGTGGCATCCGACAGCGGCACGTTTTGCTGCGGCGGCGGTGTCGGCTGCGGTGGCACCTGCTGCGGCGACATCACCGCCGTAGGGGCGACCGGGGCGAAAGACTGCCGCGGCACTTCAGGCTCCGGCAACGGCATGCGCGGGTGGAACGCCAGCGCGCGCAGCAGCGTCATTTCAACGCCCATACGTGGATCAGGCGCGTACGGCAGCTCTTTGCGGCCAATCAGCAGCGTCTGGTAATACAGCTGTACGTCGGCAGGCGGCACGGTGCGGGCAAGTTCACGCATCCGCTGTTCAATGGCGGCCATGTCCGCACCGATGGCGGACGGTGAAAGCTGCAGCATCGCCACGCGGTGCAGCAGGCTGAGCATCTCGACCAGCAGCGCTTCCCATTCAATCCCCCGCCCCGCGGCGGCGTTGACCAGCGACATCACGCGCTCACCGTTGGCGGCAATCATCGCTTCGATAAGCGACAGCGCCTGATCGTCATCCAGCGTGCCGAGCATGGTGCTGACCGCCTCGGTGGAGAGCTTACCGTCACCGCTGGCAATGGCCTGGTCGGTCAGGCTCAGCGCATCACGCAAGCTGCCGTCCGCCGCGCGGGCCAGCAGCTGCAGGGCGCGCGGTTCGTGGACAATATTCTCTTCATCAAGAATGTGCTCAAGCTGCGCGCGGATCTGCTCAACGTCCAGCGCCTTCAGATGGAACTGCAGGCAGCGCGACAGGATCGTGACCGGCAGCTTTTGCGGATCGGTGGTCGCCAGCAGGAATTTAACGTGCGCGGGCGGCTCTTCCAGCGTTTTCAGCAGGGCGTTAAAACTGTGGCGCGACAGCATGTGCACTTCATCGATCAGGTAGACCTTGAAGCGGCCACGCGCCGGGGCGTACTGCACGTTGTCGAGCAGATCGCGGGTATCTTCCACTTTGGTGCGCGAGGCGGCGTCAATCTCGATCAGATCGACAAAACGCCCCTGCTCGATCTCCCGGCAGTTATCGCACACGCCGCAAGGGGTGGCGGTGATCCCGGTTTCGCAGTTGAGACCTTTCGCCAGCAAACGGGCAATAGAGGTCTTACCGACGCCGCGGGTGCCGGAAAAAAGATAGGCGTGATGGATGCGACCTAGCGACAAGCCGTTCGCCAGGGCCGTCAGCACATGTTCCTGACCGACAACGTCAGCAAAGGTTTGTGGTCGCCATTTACGGGCTAACACCTGATAACTCATGGGCAGGCTCTGCAACGCTGGAAGGTGAATTTATGGAGGGGAATGCTACCACAACCTCACCCATTGAGCGAGGTTGTGAAAACCGGGATTAGTGACCCGGGAAAGGCACCAGGCTGTAGCTGGTAATGCCCTGTTTTTCCAGGCGCTGTTCACCGCCGAGATCGAACAGGTTGATGATGAATGCCGCGTCGGTCACTTCTCCACCCAGACGGCGGATCAACTTCACGGTGGCTTCAATGGTGCCGCCGGTTGCCAGCAGATCGTCCACCACCAGCACTTTGTCGCCTGGCTTGATGGCATCAACGTGGATTTCCAGCTGATCGGTGCCGTACTCCAGCTCGTAGCTCTCCGCGATGGTTTCACGCGGCAGCTTGCGCGGCTTACGCACCGGCACAAAACCCACGCCCATCTCCAGCGCAACCGGTGCGCCAAACAGGAAGCCACGGGCTTCGGTACCTACTACTTTGGTGATCCCGGCGTTTTTATAACGCTCGACCAGCAGTTCAATGCTGAGGGCGTACGCTTTCGGGTCTTCCAGCAAGCTGGTGACATCACGGAAAAGAATGCCAGGCTTTGGATAGTCCTGGATGCTTTTGATGCTGTTTTTCAGATATTCAAGCTGCTGTGCAGTTGCGGTCATCGGTTTGTGCCTAAATGAAACAGTGTTACTCACGGCGCGCAACGAGTCGGCAAAGGTAACAATTGTTTAACCTTTAACCAGGCGCGCCTGTGCTCGAAAACGGTCGAATTTACTGGCTGTACGCAATAATTGCAACAGCCATTATGAGGCTTCAGTGCTTTTGTTGCTTTTCATCAACCACGGGGATCCGCCACATGAAGATCAGCAGGCAGGTCAGAATGAACAGCAGCAGGATCCGCACCCACATCATTTTCACCAGCCAGAGTGAGATTGCGAAGGTGATGAGGATCACCGCGATCGCGCGAGGCTTGGCGCCGGGCGGCATGGCCCGGTGTTTTTGCCAGTGGCGCAGGTAACCGCCAAACCACGAGCGGTAGAGCAGCCAGTGGTGAAAACGCGGCGACGACCGGGCGAAGCACCAGGCCGCCAGCAGGATGAACGGCGTGGTAGGCAGCAAGGGCAAAACCACGCCCAGCGTGCCCAGCACTACCGCGAGCCAGCCAATGATGATTAAAATAGTACGCTGCATAATGCGAATCGTTATCAAACTGAACGGCTACTTTACCACTGGAGAGCGCCTTGAAAACAGCCTTGCTTCTTGAGACGCTGCAAAATCAGCTAACAACACTGCGGACTCAGGCCACGCCGCTGATGGGCCACGCCACGGTGAAGCCGCGCTTTGACCGTCAGCTGTTCCGCACCCGCAGTACCTTAATTCAGGATTATCTTGCGGAGGCGCAGACCAACCTTGACGAGCTTCGTCACGCGGTTGAGAGTGAACAGCTGGAGCAGGCTCAGTGGCTCGCAGAGCATCTCACTGAGCAGATCACTGCCATCCATCGTGAAATCGCCGCCTGGCCGCTGCGCGCCTGGGACAGTGCCTCGCCTGGGCTCGGAAAATGGCAGCGCAAGCGGCTGGAGAACCAGGAGTTCGAGCGTCGCCTGTTTGAGATGAAGCGCGAGCGCGAAACGCGCCTGAACAACAGCGAAACGCTGGAAGAGCAGCAGCTATTGATGCGCGAGATTAGCGCACTGGAAGGACGCATCGTTCGCTGCCGTCAGGCGCTGGATGAAATTGAGCGCGTGATTGAACGCCTGACCCGTTAACAGGAGCCACATCTATGTCACTGGAAAATGCACCCGATGAGGTCAAGCTGGCCGTCGATTTAATTATGCTGCTGGAGAATCATGAGATGCCGGCGGAGACGGTGCTGAAGGCACTGGAGATTGTGCGGCGGGATTTTGAAGGAAAGGTGAAGGCCGGTTGCCCTCACCCTCATCCTAACCCTCTCCCTTGAGGGAGAGGGGACCGTTAGGTGCGGTTTGAAAGATCTGCATTGATTCGCTTTTTACCCTCTCCCCTCCGGGGAGAGGGCTGGGTGAGGGTCATCTCCCTTAATCTCGCGCTTCACTTCCGTGTGCTCATCGCCTTTCTCATTATGCAGGTGAACCTCAAGCTGGTTGAAGGCGATGTTAATGTTGTTTTCACGGCACAGGCGGTCGATCGCGCGGTTCAATTCGTCCACGGTGTAGCTGCGATCGCGCAGTTCACGCACGTATAAACGCAGTTCGTGATCCAGCGTGCTTGGCCCGAAGGTGGTGAAGAACACGTCTGGCGCTGGATCGTGCATGACCTTTGGATGCGATTTAGCGGCTTTTAGCAATACCTCTTTCACTTTATCCAGATCGGAACCGTAGGCCACGCCGAGGCGAATCACCACGCGCGTGGTGGTATCCGAGAGCGACCAGTTGATCAGACGCTCGGTCACGAACGCTTTGTTCGGGATAATCACCTCTTTACGATCGAAGTCGGTGATGGTGGTGGCACGAATACGGATCTTGCTGACCGTACCGGAGAAGGTACCGATGGTAACGGTATCGCCAATTCGTACAGGGCGCTCGAACAGGATGATCAGGCCGGAGACGAAGTTACCGAAGATCTCCTGCAGGCCGAAACCAAGACCGACCGAGAGAGCGGCCGCCAGCCACTGCAGTTTATCCCACGAGACGCCCAGCGAGCCGAATACCGTCATCGCGCCGACAATAATGATGACGTAATTCAGGATGGTGGTGATGGCGTATGACGCCCCCTGGCGCAGGTTCAGCCGTGACAGAACCAGCACTTCCAGCAGACCCGGCAGGTTGCGAATTAGCGCCCAGGCCACCACCGAAGACACCAGCGCAAACAGCAGGCTGCCCATGGTGACGCTTTTCATCACCGCCGCGCCGGCTTCGGTACCGTTGTATTGCCAGAGGGTAATACTGTCGAGATAGGCGAAGACGGTAATTAAATCAGACCAGATCGCCCAGAACATCACGGCAAACAGGGCGATCATCACCAGCATGGTGATACGCAGCGTCTGCTGGTTAACCTGCTCCAGCGCGATGGTCGGCTCTTCCTGCGGCTCCGCGCCTTCGGCCCCCTCTTTCACCTGATGCTGACGACGCGCTATCGCACGGCGGTAAGCAATGCGGCGGGCCGCAACGCTTAAGCCGCGCAGCACGGTCTGATAGAGCAGGTTCCAGACGATCACCAGATAGACCGTCTCGATCCAGCGCCCGGACAGACGCAGCGTGGTGTAGAAGTAGCCCGTTGCCGTTAGCACCATCAGCGCCAGCGGAATGATCGCCAGCACCGTCACGGTGGCCAGACGAAGATTGTGGGACTCTTTATCGCGCCAGCTGTCGCGGCACATCGGCCACATCAGGATGGCAATCAGCAGCAGGTTCAGCAGAATGACCAGCTGACCCAGCACATCATCCATCAGATGCAGCGGGGAAAGCTCAGAAATAACCGACCAGAAGTGCAGCGGCAGGAGCGCCAGGCTGACGCGCACAATTTGACGGCGCCAGTGGCTGGTTAGCTGAGCAGGCATGTTGAAGTGACGCACCGCCACGCCGTCTTTTTCCAGCACCTTCCAGCACACGCCAAATACCAGCCAGAACAGCGCCAGTTTTTTACTGAACGCCCAGAGCAGATCGCTGACGTTAAGCTGCATCGTGAGCAGAATCAGCCCCACGGCCAGAATGATCAGGCACACCGGCAGCGCGCGAATGAGATCGATCAGAATCGCTTTTGGCGTATGGAGCTGGCTGTCGTTGCGCAGTTGCCCCACTTCCGACGCCAGCTTCGCCTGGTACTGTTTCAGCCATTTCAAACGCCAGCGGATAAGACCGGCGATCAGCAGCAGCGGTAAACCGGCCAGGAAAGCAATCATTACCGCAGGCCAGGCTTTTTCCCAGTTCACGGTGATTTTCATGCTCTTAATCTGCGTTTTCAGCGTTTCCGGGAAGGACTTAATCCAGTCCCAGTCCATCGGCTTGTTGCTGTTCACCCAGAAAATCTGCTGCGTCAAAATCTCCTGCAGGCTTTTTGACACGCTGACCAGCTGCTGCTGGTTGATCTGCAGGTTAATCGCCATCATCAGCTGGTTGCCCAGCTGTTTGTTGAGCTGGTCCAGCAGTTCGCGGCGCATATCCACCACCTGGAGCAGCGCGTCATGCACCTCAGGGTTCACGTCGCTGGAATGGCCCTCTTCAATTTTGGCGACGAAGGTATCGCTCTGGAAAAGGGCATCGCGCTGCTGGTTGACGTCAAACTGTTCCAGACGTAAATCCGCAATGCGGTTGGTCATGTCCTCCAGCTCGTCGGCGGACGGCAGCGTCTGCTGCTGCTGGTAGAGAATACGCGACAGCAGGAGACTGCCCTTCAGGACCGCAATCTGCTCTTTAATATTGCGTTCCGCCTGTAGCGCGCGATCCAGCCAGTTTTTCACCTTGATATTTTGCTGAACCAGCGAGTTGCCGTTTTCCGTCGCCAGTATCAGGCGCTGGCTGAGCTGATGGTTAGCCTCAAGCTCCTGTTTCACCAGCGGGTTGGCCTGAATGCGGGCAGTTTCGTCCGGCGATACGGCCTCCTGGGCGGTTTTTTCCGTCAGGGTCAGGCGTTTGCTGTTTACCGCTTCCTGCAACAGCTGAAGCTGGTGTTCAAGGCGATTAATATTCGCCGTCACGTAATCACGCTGTTTCTGAAGCGTGTCCTGCAGCACCGTGTTCCCTTCCAGGCTTTTACGCTGCTGTTCGATTTGCGCATTGAGCAACGACTGCTGAACCAGCAGCAGAGTTTGCTGCGTCGGGCGCAGCGTGCCTTCGCCCACCGTCGTGCCGTTCAGTCGGTTGCGGATCTGCTGCAGCTGCTGAGACGCGGTGTACATCGCATTTTGCACGCGCTCGGGCTGGGTTTGCAGGGAGACAAGCTGGCTGTTGTAGGTCGCGAGGTCGGACTGTGCGGTTTGCAGGTCGTCGAGCAGCTGCGCGACGCGCGATTCCAGCTGACGTAAAGAGAGCGTGGAGAGCGTCTTGCGCGTTTCGTCGTCGTTATCGACGTCACTCAGCGCGCTCAGCGCTTCCGTGGCCTTACGCATGTTCTCCGGTGCCTGCGCCACCTTCTGACGAAGTTGGGTGGTTTCTGCTTTAACGCGCTCAATCTTATCAATATTTTCCAGCGTTTCCGTTAGATCCTGCTGGGTGAGTTTCTCCTGAGGAGAGAGCTCTTTTTGTTTATTCAGAGTGTCGAGCTGCGACTGAATTTCACTGCGCGAGGGAATATCAGTGCTGTTATCTGCGCGAGCCCAGGTCAGCGGCGCAGTGGAGAAGAAAAACAGCATAGCAAAGAGCAATGCAAATACAGGATGTTGCGAGCGATTGATGGGCAGCATAGTTGTGAATGATGTCAGCAGATGACCGAAAATAGTCCGGCGTGAAGAATATCACGCTCGCCGGAAGCAGAATAGCGCGAACATTCCCCTCTAAGATAAATCCTGGAATGACTCAGGCAGATAACGAAGGCGCGTCGCCGCGCAGCGTGGGGCAGAGCTGTAGCATTTCCAGTAAAATCGCCACGTAGCTGCGGGCTTCCTCTTTGAGGTCAAAGGACTGCGGCGCAAACAGCCAGTTTTCCATGAGCCCTGAAATGTAGCTGCGCATCAGGACAGCCGCCCGGCGGGTCAGCAGACTGGCTGGTAACAGTTTTGCCTGCATACACAGATTCAGGTTCTGTTCAATCCGGTCATAGCTCTCCAGGCTGAGGCTGCGCTGCGCCTGTTGCACCACCGCCATTTCGCCCACGAACTCGCATTTATGAAAAATAATTTCCATCATTAATCTGCGACGCTCTTCAACTACCGTTGCTTCAAGGATATATACTAATATTTCTCTCAATACTGAGAGTGGATCGTCAGGGAATTTTGCCCGATACTCACTCTCGAGATCGCTAATGCTGGACTCTGAAAGCTCCCAGATTTCACTGAACAGATCTGACTTGTCTTTAAAATGCCAGTAAATCGCTCCCCGCGTCACACCAGCGGCCTGAGCAATTTGCGCCAGCGAGGTTGAAGAAACACCCTGCTGAGAGAACAAACGTATCGCCACATCCAGAATGTGTTGTCGGGTTTCCAGCGCTTGTTGTTTAGTTTTTCGTGCCATAGGTGAGTGAATTTACAGGAGTTAGATTTACATACATTTGTGAATGTATGTACCATAGCATGACGATAATATAAACGCAGCAATGGGTTTTAGACTCAGGACCCTTGATCAATTTGAAATCGGACACTCGAGGTTTACATATGAACAAAAACAGAGGGTTAACGCCTCTGGCGGTCGTTCTGATGCTCTCAGGCAGCTTAGCGCTTACAGGATGTGACGACAAACCGGCTCAACAAGGAGCTCAGCAGGCGCCAGAAGTCGGCGTTGTGACACTCAAATCTGAACCTCTGCAGATCACCACCGAATTACCAGGCCGTACTAGCGCTTACCGCATTGCGGAAGTTCGTCCTCAGGTTAGCGGCATTATCCTGAAGCGTAACTTTACCGAAGGCGGCGATGTGCAGGCCGGTGAGTCTCTGTATCAGATTGATCCCGCGACCTATCAGGCTTCTTATGAAAGCGCGAAAGGTGACCTGGCTAAAGCACAAGCCGCGGCAAAAATTGCCCAGCTGACGCTGAACCGCTACCAGAAACTGCTCGGCACGAAGTACATCAGCCAACAGGATTACGATACCGCCCTGGCTGATGCCCAGCAGGCTAACGCAGCCGTGGTAGCAGCCAAAGCGGCAGTCGAAACCGCCCGCATCAACCTGGCCTATACCAAAGTGACCTCCCCTATCAGCGGACGTATTGGTAAATCTTCCGTGACGGAAGGGGCACTGGTACAGAACGGTCAGACCACTGCACTGGCAACCGTGCAGCAGCTCGATCCGATCTATGTTGACGTGACGCAGTCCAGCAATGATTTCCTGCGCCTGAAACAGGAGCTGGCTAACGGCACCCTGAAACAGGAAAACGGCAAAGCCAAAGTGGAGCTGGTTACCAACGACGGTATCAAGTTCCCGCAGGAAGGTACTCTGGAATTCTCCGACGTGACGGTCGACCAGACCACCGGTTCCATCACCTTACGTGCGATTTTCCCGAACCCTGACAAAAATCTGCTGCCAGGTATGTTCGTTCGCGCGCGTCTGGAAGAAGGAACGAATCCAACCGCACTTCTGGTTCCACAGCAGGGTGTGACCCGTACGCCACGCGGCGATGCAAGCGCACTGGTTGTCGGGGCAGATAACAAAGTCGAAACGCGCAATATCACCGCCACTCAGGCGATTGGCGATAAATGGCTGGTGACGGAAGGTCTGAAAGATGGCGATCGCGTGATTGTTACTGGTTTGCAAAAAGTACGTCCTGGCGCGCAGGTAAAAGCACAGGAAGTGACATCTGACGATAAACAACAAGCTTCGGCCGCTGGCCAGTCAGAACAAACCAAGTCTTAACTTAAACAGGAGCCGTTAAGACATGCCTAATTTCTTTATCGATCGCCCCATATTTGCGTGGGTGATCGCCATTATCATCATGCTGGCCGGGGGACTTGCGATCCTGAAGCTGCCTGTTGCGCAATATCCAACGATTGCGCCACCGGCGGTGACGATCTCCGCAACCTACCCGGGGGCTGATGCGAAAACGGTGCAGGATACCGTAACTCAGGTTATCGAACAGAACATGAACGGTATCGATAACCTGATGTACATGTCCTCAAACAGTGACTCCACCGGTACGGTTCAGATTACCCTGACCTTTGAATCCGGTACAGATGCGGACATTGCGCAGGTTCAGGTGCAGAACAAACTGCAGCTGGCGATGCCTCTTCTGCCGCAGGAAGTGCAACAGCAGGGTGTGAGCGTCGAGAAATCGTCCAGCAGCTTCCTGATGGTTGTCGGCGTTATCAACACCAACGGCACTATGACGCAGGAGGATATTTCCGACTACGTGGGCGCCAACATGAAGGACGCCATCAGCCGTACGTCCGGTGTGGGTGACGTTCAGCTGTTCGGTTCCCAGTACGCGATGCGTATCTGGATGGATCCGAACAAACTGAACAACTTCCAGCTGACGCCGGTTGACGTGATTAACGCGATTAAAGCGCAGAACGCCCAGGTGGCAGCCGGTCAGTTAGGCGGTACGCCGCCAGTGAAAGGTCAGCAGCTTAACGCGTCCATTATCGCGCAAACCCGTCTGACCTCCGCCGATGAGTTCAGCAAAATTCTGCTGAAGGTGAACCAGGACGGTTCGCAGGTTCGTCTGCGCGACGTGGCCAAGGTTGAGCTGGGTGGTGAGAACTACGACATCATCGCGAAGTTTAACGGTAAACCGGCCTCTGGCCTGGGTATCAAACTGGCGACGGGCGCGAACGCCCTGGACACCGCGACGGCGATCCGTGCGGAACTGAAGAAGATGGAACCGTTCTTCCCGTCAGGTCTGAAAATCGTTTATCCGTATGACACTACGCCTTTCGTTAAAATTTCGATTCACGAAGTGGTTAAAACGCTGGTAGAAGCGATCATCCTGGTGTTCCTGGTGATGTATCTGTTCCTGCAAAACTTCCGCGCGACGCTGATCCCAACCATCGCCGTGCCGGTCGTTCTGCTGGGGACCTTTGCCATCCTTGCAGCCTTTGGGTTCTCGATAAACACCCTGACGATGTTCGGGATGGTGCTCGCCATCGGCCTGCTGGTGGATGACGCCATCGTGGTAGTAGAGAACGTCGAGCGCGTGATGGCGGAAGAAGGTTTGCCGCCGAAGGAAGCCACCCGTAAATCTATGGGCCAGATCCAGGGCGCGCTGGTGGGTATCGCGATGGTGCTGTCCGCGGTATTTATTCCGATGGCCTTCTTCGGGGGCTCTACGGGTGCGATTTACCGCCAGTTCTCCATTACCATCGTTTCCGCGATGGCGCTGTCGGTACTGGTGGCGTTGATCCTGACGCCAGCGCTGTGTGCCACCATGCTGAAGCCAGTTCAGAAAGGCGGTCACGGCGAGCATAAAGGGTTCTTCGGCTGGTTTAACCGCATGTTTGATAAGAGCACGCACCACTACACCGACAGCGTGGGCAATATCCTGCGCAGCACCGGTCGTTATCTGTTGCTCTATATCATCATCGTTGTGGGGATGGCTTTCCTGTTCGTTCGTCTGCCAAGCTCGTTCCTGCCAGATGAAGACCAGGGCGTGTTCCTGACGATGGCGCAGCTTCCGGCAGGGGCGTCGCAAGAGCGTACCCAGAAAGTGCTGGATGAAGTGACGGACTACTACCTCACCAAAGAGAAAGCGAACGTTGAATCCGTGTTTGCGGTTAACGGCTTTGGCTTTGCGGGTCGTGGTCAGAACACCGGTATCGCCTTCGTTTCTCTGAAAGACTGGGCGGATCGTCCGGGCGATGAGAATAAAGTTGAAGCGATCACGGGCCGTGCCATGGGCACCTTCTCGCAGATTAAAGATGCGATGGTCTTCGCCTTTAACCTGCCAGCGATTGTTGAACTGGGTACGGCAACCGGTTTCGACTTCCAGCTGATCGACCAGGGCGGTCTGGGTCACGAGAAACTGACGCAGGCGCGTAACCAGCTGTTCGGCGAAGTGGCTAAACACCCTGACCTGCTGGTTGGCGTACGTCCAAACGGCCTGGAAGATACGCCGCAGTACAAGATCGATATCGATCAGGAGAAAGCGCAGGCGCTGGGCGTGTCCATCAGCGACATCAATACCACGCTGGGTGCGGCCTGGGGCGGTAGCTACGTCAACGACTTCATCGACCGCGGTCGCGTGAAGAAAGTGTACGTGATGTCAGAAGCGCAGTACCGTATGCTGCCGAACGATATTAACAACTGGTACGTTCGCGGCAGCAATGGCCAGATGGTGCCGTTCTCAGCCTTCTCGACGTCGCGCTGGGAATACGGTTCACCGCGTCTGGAACGTTACAACGGTCTGCCGTCGATGGAAATCCTGGGTCAGGCCGCGCCGGGCCGAAGCACCGGTGAAGCCATGAACCTGATGGAAGAGCTGGCAAGCAAACTGCCTGCGGGTATCGGCTATGACTGGACCGGTATGTCCTATCAGGAACGTCTGTCCGGTAACCAGGCCCCTGCCCTGTACGCCATTTCACTGATTGTGGTCTTCCTGTGTCTGGCGGCACTGTACGAGAGCTGGTCAATTCCGTTCTCCGTTATGCTGGTGGTTCCACTCGGGGTTATCGGTGCGCTGCTTGCCGCAACGTTCCGCGGATTGACCAACGACGTATACTTCCAGGTAGGCCTGCTGACAACCATTGGCTTGTCGGCGAAGAATGCGATACTTATCGTTGAATTCGCCAAAGATCTGATGGAGAAAGAAGGCAAAGGGCTTATCGAGGCGACGCTTGAAGCGGTGCGTATGCGTCTGCGTCCAATCCTGATGACCTCTCTGGCGTTCATCCTCGGCGTAATGCCGCTGGTTATCAGCTCCGGTGCGGGCTCCGGTGCGCAGAACGCGGTAGGTACAGGTGTAATGGGCGGTATGATCACCGCGACCGTACTGGCTATCTTCTTCGTCCCGGTGTTCTTCGTGGTGGTTCGCCGCCGCTTCAGCCGTAAGAATGAAGATGTTGAGCATAGTCATTCGGTAGAACCTCACTGATACCGGTTTCATATAATAAAAAGGCCGCATTTGCGGCCTTTTTCATTTTCAGAATAAATCATAAAATAAGCTTATTGAGGTCCTATTTATTTTCTGCCATCTTAATCAGGCATATCATAATTAACTGATAACTTAATCGGTGAATTCAGAATTTTTCTAAATCTATTTCCCCGCTTAAGTTGTTAGGAATATTCCTAATTAAAAGTTCAGACAAACAAAACGCCAGTTCTGAACTTTTCTTCTGACCGTACGCTAAGCCGATGAAACGTAAGGAAGCGAAAAAAACAATCGTTAATCAGGATAAAAACGTCCGGTTCCGGATGAACATTTGCGTAGACGCTCGCAGCCTGCGGTTTTATTTGTAATTTTTCGTAATAGCGCGGTGAAATCCAGGAAGGAGTGGCTTATAGTTAGGTTATCAGGAACACAGCACTCATGTAGCTAAGTCAGTTGTATCCATCCCGACAATGATGTTCGGTGAGTAAGAAATCACTCAGAAGGGGATGCGCTATGGACGAGTACTCGCCAAAAAGGCATGATATCGCGCAGTTGAAATTTCTCTGCGAATCCTTGTACCATGACTGCCTTGCCAATCTTGATGAAAGCAACCATGGCTGGGTAAACGACCCAACGTCTGCCATCAATTTACAGTTGAATGAGCTGATAGAGCATATTGCTACCTTCGCACTTAATTATAAAATTAAGTACAATGAAGATAATAAGCTCATTGAGCAAATTGATGAATACCTGGACGACACCTTTATGTTGTTCAGCAGCTACGGCATTAACGCCCAGGATTTGCAAAAATGGCGTAAATCGGGAAACCGGCTATTCCGCTGTTTCGTCAACGTGAGCAGAGCTAACCCGGTTAGTCTTTCCTGTTAAAATTATTACAATTACTAAGGTGAATTTATGTCTGATAAACCACTCACAAAGATCGATTATTTGATGCGCTTACGACGTTGCCAGTCAATTGACACCCTTGAACGCGTCATTGAAAAGAATAAATACGAGCTTTCTGATAATGAACTGGCGGTATTTTATTCAGCCGCTGACCATCGCCTTGCAGAGCTGACGATGAATAAGCTGTATGACAAAATCCCCACTTCTGTGTGGAAATTTGTTCGTTAATCTTTGAAGTGTGTCTGTAGAGGTTCTACGCCACGTTATAAGCTGTATTCACCTGTCCCGTTATGCTCCCTGCGCGAAAGCCAGGTCTCCGTGTTAAACGCGCTCATCAGCAACAATGTTGTGACTCTGGTCACATCGGCTTTCCGGGAACGTTCCCCTGATTGCCAGTTGCGATTACCCTTCAGGAATAACATCCAGAGAGGTTTCCGATGAGCATAGAAAAACAGAAGATGATTTCAGGTGAACATTACCGCCCCGGTGATGAGACGCTACGAGCCGACCGGCTGCGGGCACGCCATCTGATTCACCGCTATAACCACACCGCGCCTGACGAAAAAACAGAACGCCAGAACATTCTGGCGGAACTGCTGGGACAAAGCGAAGGGGCGTATATTGAGCCGAGCTTCCGCTGTGACTATGGATATAACATTTATCTCGGCAAAGACTTTTACGCTAACTTCGATTGCGTGATGCTTGATGTCTGCCCTGTTCGTATTGGCGATAACTGCATGCTCGCGCCAGGCGTACATATTTATACGGCAACCCATCCGCTGGATGCAGAAGAACGTAACAGCGGCGTGGAGTTCGGTAAGCCCGTCACTATTGGCAATAATGTCTGGATTGGTGGACGTGCGGTCATTAACCCTGGCGTCACCATTGGCGATAATGTGGTGGTGGCTTCCGGTGCCGTCGTGACGAAAGACGTCCCGGCTAACGTCGTCGTGGGCGGCAACCCGGCAAAAATCATCAAAACGCTGTAACGCTCCGGGGGAGCCAACTGTTATGGTCTTTTAGCACCAGACTGTTACTTTTTTCAGCCTGATGGCTCCCCTAAAATTGGCAGACACCCTGTATTGTCAACTCTCATAAAGGCCAAAAATGACCGAGATACAGCGCCTGCTTACCGCCACCATCGACGATCTTAACCACCGCGAAAAGCGCGACAATCGCCCGCGCTTTAGCATTAGCTTTATCCGCAAACATCCCGGGCTGTTTGTTGCCATGTATGCCGCCTGGCTGGCGACGCTGATTGTAATGCTGAAGTCCGAAACGCTGGTGGACTCCGTCTGGCTGCTGGTGGTGCTGTTTGTCGTCTTTAACGCCTTTTTCTTTTTCGACGTGAATCCCCGCTACCGTTACGAAGATATTGACGTGCTCGATTTCCGGGTCTGCTACAACGGCGAATGGTACAACACGCGTTTCGTGCCCAGGGAGCTAATCGAAAACATCATGCACTCTCCGGCTGTCGACACTGTGCAAAAAGAGAAGCTGCAGAAAATGGTCGCCACCAAAGGCCAGCTCTCGTTTTATGATGTCTTTACCCTTTCCCGACCTGCTGCTGCGTAATTAACGCCTGCAGGCGTCGGATCCCCGGTGCAAACTGCGAAGCAGAGGTGTTGCCGTAACCTAAAACCAGGCCGGTTTGCCCCTGCTTCCTCTCCAGGTAGTACCCGCTCAGTGCCGCGGGTGCCAGCTGAAACGGCCTCGCCTTCTCTACCAGCCTCTGGTCATCAATACCGTCTATCGACAGCGTCAGGTGCATACCGCCTTCACCGGCCAGAATACGGTGCGGAGTATGAAGCTCTGCGCCGAGCACCTCCCGCAGCTGGCGGTAACGCTTACGATAAAGGCGACGCATGGCGGCCAGATGACGGGCATAGTGTCCCTCCTCAATAAACAGCGCCAGGGTGCGCTGTTCTGCACGATGCCCGCCGCGCAGCAGCGAGCCGATGGCCGGGCGCGCCGCTTTCGCCAGCGCTGGCGGCAACACCATAAACCCCATTCTGAGAGACGGAAACAGCGTTTTGCTGAAGGTTCCCAGATACACAACGGGCGCGTTGTTGACCATTCCCAGCATCGCCGGTACCGGCTCACCGACATAACGGAACTCGCTGTCGTAATCGTCCTCAATGATCCACGCCTTGTGCTGGCGGGCCAGCTCCAGCAGGGCAAGCCGCCGCCGCGCGCTGAGCACGCTCCCGTAAGGAAACTGGTGCGATGGCGAGGTAAAAATCAGCGTGGGTGAAGGCGCATGCAGCCCTTCCCAGCGCATCCCCTCGTCATCCACCGGTATACCGGTCATCGCCAGGCCCGTTTTAACAAAGGCGCTTTTAGCCCCGCTATAGCCAGGGTTTTCCACCCAGGCGACATCCCCCGGCTCGCTTAACAGCATCGTGCACAAATTAACGCCCTCAAGCGCCCCTTCTGTTATCACAATCTGGCTGGCGTCACAGTCAATGCCGCGAGAGAGAGCAAGGTGGCGGGCAATGGCTGCCCGCAGCGACGGCTCCCCGGCCGGGTCGCCATAGCCCAGCAGAGCGCTCCCCTCCTCCCGCAGGACGCGATCGTACAATCGTCGCCACAGCGGCAAGGGGAAATAGTTGATGGCGGGCGTTCCCGGCGTAAACGCCATTACCGGGGTGTCGCGCGGTACAGGCTCAGGCAGCTGAGCGACACGTTTTGCAAGCCGGACGTCAGGATCCGGCAGCACCCGCCGGCTGGCACGATGGGCGAATTGCGCCACCCGCGTCCCCTGACGGTTACGCAGCAAATAGCCTTCAAGCGTGAGCTGGTCCAGCGCCGCATTGACGGTGTTCCGGGAAACGCAGAGCTGCTACGCCAACGTTCGCGAGCCGGACAGCTGGCTCCCGGAGCGAAGTCTTCCGCCCAGTATGGCCTCCCGCAAAGCGAGATAGAGCGCGCGCTGGAGCGTCTCTTCCCCACGCGTTTTCAGCGCAGCGTGAAGCAAAGTATAAAGTTCATCGCCCGGTATGTTCATTTCATCTCCTTGTGGTACCACTAAAACATAGTCGAGTGGTTCTTTTTAAGGAACCAGTAATTTTCTAATCTGGAACTCTTCTCAACGTCACGGAAATAAAAATGAAGACATTCAATGAGTTTGGACAACCTGTGGGCGAAGCTCTTACCAACTGGCAGCCCCGCCCTCATCCGTCCCGGGTGGTACTGCAGGGGCGTTATTGCCGGCTTGAACCGCTGCGCGTGGAGCATGCCGAAGCGTTGTTCTCCGCCTATGCTCTGGCCGGAGACACCCGCCGCTGGACGTGGCTGCTGCGTGAACCCGATGCCACGGCCGCGGAGTTTGCCGAATGGGTGGCAAGCGTGTGTGAGTTATCGGACCCGATGCACTTTACGGTTATAGATAATCAGACTCAGGCCCCGGTCGGGACGCTGGCCCTGATGCGGATCGATCCCAAAAACGGCGTTGTGGAAGTAGGACACGTTCACTTCTCCGTGCTATTAAGCCGTACGCCCATGTCAACAGAAGCGCAATATCTGCTAATGCGGTACGTGCTCGATACCCTTGGCTATCGGCGATATGAATGGAAGTGCAACAGCCTGAACGAGCCTTCGCGCAAAGCGGCACTGCGTCTGGGCTTTCAGTTTGAAGGGCGCTTTCGCCAGGCGCTGGTCATAAAAGGCCGTAACCGGGATACCGACTGGTTTTCGATTCTCGACAAAGAGTGGTCGGCACTGGCGAGCGCCTTTGAAGGCTGGCTTGCCACCGACAATTTTACTGCCGATGGCAAACAGAAGAGATCCCTGGAAAGCTGGCGAGAAACACGCGTTTAGCGTCTTTTTTTACGTCCCTGCACCGCCTTAAAGCGCGGATTGGATTTGCAAATCACGTATAAGCGTCCCTTGCGTTTGACTATCTGGCAATCCGGGTGACGCTGTTTTGCGCTGCGCAATGAGTTAAGCACCTGCATGGTTAGCCCCGCTTCGCATTAAGAAAGCCGCCAAAACGCTTGCGGAAGCGCGCCGCGCTGCCGTCCGTGGAGAACGTTTTTTGCTTGCCGGTATAAAACGGATGCGATTTTGAAGAAACCTCGATGGTGATGTACGGATACGTTTCACCGTCGAGTTCAATTTCGCGGTCGGTTTTAATGGTTGAACCAACTTTAAAGTATTCATTGGCACTGGTGTCGTGGAATACCACGGTGCGATACGCTGGATGGATGTTTGGTTTCATCGTAAACCCCATGTGTTTTGTTATAACATAACAAAATAATATCCAGGCCATGTTGAAAAAACAACCCCCCTCTCTTCCGACGATATTTTCTGATTTGCTTTAGATAACATGAAAACCCTGCCCCCACGTGCTATAACTATTTCATTTCGCGGTAAAATATCTCTCTGCAGGTAGGGAACTCAGTGCCCGAATTCGGGCATATGAGAAAGGAAACGACAGTATGAAAACCCGACATCTGGTCAGTCTGGTGACTGGCGTACTTATCTTTTCCGTGCTGGTTCCCATTTGCCTCAGCATCTGGCTGGCCCATCGCCAGGCGGAAGAGAAATTTGTCGATGCGCTGGATAGCTATGCTTCTCGCGTGCTGATGCGCACCGACAGGGTCGTGGATCAAGCTAAAGAAGCGTTAAATCATCTGCAGGAATTTAAAGGGGTCCCCTGTAGCCCGCTGCACTTGAGGGAGATACGTCGGGTCGCGTTCTCATGGCGCTATATCCAGGAGGTGATCTACATCGACAATCTCCGCCCAATCTGCTCTTCGCTTGAGCAGGCCAGCAAAGCGGTCCCTTACCCTCCTCCCATGCGGATAACCGAAGATGGTTACAGCGCGTGGCTTACCGCACAAAACGATCTTGGTTTTCACCGCTACATGGCCGTCCTGGGAAAAGGTCATTACCTTGTTCTGATCGATCCTGCCTCGCTTGTGGATGTGATCCCCTTCGGGGCGATTGCCATTGATGCCGCCCTGGTGGGAAGCGCAACGCATCTTATTTTCGCCAGCAGTAACACGCTTGATCCGCATATCCGCGATCGGGTTAACGATCGGGGTATCTCCAGCATTCAGTACAATGGTTCGATGTATGTGATGAAACCAGTCCCTGAGTTGGGGTTTACCGTCGTCGCATGGGCTACGCTCAAGCCCCTGGCTGAAACCTGGCACCGGCAACTGCTTTTCTGGCTGCCGTTTGGCATGCTGATAAGCGTGCTTGCGGCACTGTTTGTCCTGCGGATCCTGCGACGCATCCAGTCGCCACGCAATCGCCTGCTTGACGCCATTAACAGCCGCGATTTTGTAGTTCACTATCAGCCCATTGTGGCGCTGTGTAGCGGCAAAATTGTCGGCGCAGAGGCACTGGCGCGCTGGCCCCAGCCAGACGGAAGCAGTCTCTCGCCTGATATTTTTGTGCCGCTTGCTGAACAAACCGGCCTCATCTCGCAGCTGACGCAGTTAGTCGTGGAAAAAGTGTTTGAAGATATGGGCCACTGGCTGCAGCTCCACCCCGATCAGCATATCTCCATCAACCTCGCCCCGGCCGATTTGACCTCCAGTAACCTGCCGCTTTTACTGAGCCAGCTACTGAATAAGTGGCAGATTCACCCCAGACAAATCGCCCTTGAGTTAACCGAGCGTGGCTTTGCTGACCCCAAAATCAGCGCGCCGGCTATCGCCGCGTTTCGCCGTTCGGGCCACCCTGTCTACATTGATGATTTCGGCACGGGCTATTCCAGCCTCAGCTATCTGCAGGATCTTGATGTCGACACGCTAAAAATTGATAAATCGTTCGTGGATGCGCTGGAGTACAAAAACGTAACGCCGCACATTATCGAAATGGCGAAATCGCTGCAGCTGGCGATGGTGGCGGAAGGCGTGGAGACCGAAGGGCAGCTCACCTGGCTGCACCGCCATGGCGTGCAGTACGGGCAGGGATGGTTCTACAGTAAGGCGCTGCCAAAGACGGAATTTATTCTTTGGGCAGAAAACAACCTCGCCACGCGCTCTACTTAAGATAGGATTTGATCACCTGCAGCACGACGCCAAGATCGGCTTCACGCTGCGCCTCTTCAGGCTCTTTCACGACATGATCGGTAAGATGCCCTTCAATCACCTGCATCATCATGCCATTGACCGCTCCACGGATCGCCGCCAGCTGCTGTAGCACGTCGGCACATTCGTGATCGCTGTTGAGCATTTTTTCCAGCGCGGTGCTCTGCCCCTGAATTTTCTTCAGGCGAGTCAATAACATCTTCTTGTCGCGAACGGTATGTGACATCTCTGTCTCCCTCTGTTTTGGCTTTTTAAGCATATCACGCTCTACTCCCCCTGAGTATTTTTCTACTGGGGGGTAGTATTACTCTACTGGGGGGGAGTACTATTTGCGCACGCTTTCCACACTGGAAATTTCAATGAACGATTTTGCTTCACTCCTGCAGCAGGGTAATGCCTGGCTGTTTGTTCCCAGCGCTATCCTGCTCGGTGCGCTGCATGGCCTGGAGCCGGGCCACTCAAAAACAATGATGGCTGCCTTTATCGTGGCTATCCGCGGCACGCTGAAGCAGGCGGTGCTGCTCGGTCTGGCGGCAACGCTTTCCCATACGGCGGTGGTCTGGATCATTGCCATGGCGGGATTATGGTTTGGCCGCGGCTGGGACGCACATACGTCCGAACCCTGGTTCCAGCTGATCTCCGGGGTGTTGATCGTTGCGATCGCCCTGTGGATGGCGTGGCGAACCTGGAAAGAGAGCCAGCCGCACGATCATCATCACGATCATGACCACCATCACGATCATGACCACCATCATGATCATCACCATCACCATGCACAGCCGCTGGTTGAAGAGGAGTGGCAGGACGCCCACCAGCGCGCGCACGCGCAGGATATTAATCGACGTTTTAACGGGCAAAACGTGACGACGGGACAGATCGCGATGTTTGGCCTGACCGGCGGGCTTATCCCCTGCCCGGCATCCATCACCGTTCTGCTAATCTGCCTGCAGTTGAAGCATTTTGCGCTCGGCGCGACGCTGGTATTCAGCTTCAGTATCGGTCTGGCGTTAACGCTGGTCGCTTCCGGCGCGATTGCCGCCTTAAGTCTTAAGCACGCGACAAAACGCTGGCCCGGATTTAGCGAACTTTCCCGCAAAGCGCCGTGGATCTCCGCGGCGCTAATTATCGTGGTAGGGATTTACATGAGCCTGCATGGCCTGAGCGGCATTCTGGCGTAAGCCTGCGGCCACGCCATGTGACCGCATCTGAATGGTCAGTTAAGGGTTCTGCTGCCAGCTAAAGGTATAACGAAGCTGGCGCGTCTGCAGGATGAATTCCGGCGAAACGCTGGGGCTCCAGGAGTCATCGCCGCCCACGCCCATATGGAACGCATCGAGGTTGAGCCAGCACCCTGGCTCTTCCCGCAGCAGATGATGATGGGTTGTCTCACGAAGCTGCTGCTGGCCGTAGCGGCTCACCGAGAAATGGAACCGGCCGTTCAGCTGGTGCGGTCCCAGCAGAAGCTTCCGGGTATCGCAGCGCAAACCGTTTTCCGTCGGGAAGATATACGGCGTGTGCATGGCCTCCAGGGGCAATACCCAGCGCCCCTGCTGCGCCGCCAGCTTTCTGTCCGGGTAGTTTTCATGCGGCCCCAGCCCCAGCCAGTCAACCTTTTCCGGCGCTTCAGCGAGATGAACGCTCAGGCCAATGCGCGCAGGTTCAGGTATATCAGACGCCATATCGACCTGAATATCGCCATGCAGAATCCCCTGCTCGTCCACCCGCCAGATTTTACGGCTCAGGAACAGCGCCTTGCCGCGATGCTCCAGGACATGCTGAGTTCTCACCACCACTTCGCCTGCGTGCTGCTCTGCCTCACAGTGCAGAACGCGCGATGTGAGATTGTACATGCCCGCCGCTTTCCAGCGTTCCACCCACGCGTTCGGATCGATGCGCGTCGCTTCGCTCACGCCAATGTCGTTGTCCAGCGGCGCGCGGCAGACGTTATCCGACACGGGGGAAAGCAGCGTTTCAACGCCATTTCGCCACCATTGAGTCAGGTATCCGGAGGCGCGATCGAACTGCCAGCGCTGTTGACGATGCGTGATCTCCAGGATGCGATCGCTTTGCGTTAACACCGGCGGCTCGCCCGCCGGAGCTGGCGGAGCAATAAAGAGTGGAGCCGGAAGCGGCCACTGCTCCCACGCGCATCGATGGCCTGCCGGTGACCACGGCGTTGCCCGCGGCTGGCGAATCTCAACGTTCAGCCAGATTTCACCCGGCTCGTCCTTCAGCTCCGGCAGGTCGAACTCCAGACGCTGGATACCTTCCGGCGCCATCGCCAGCGTCACCTCGTCCGCAGCGAGCACGTCCCCGTCCCGGGCAACCGTCCACCTCAGCACTTCGTTATCGCTGTGACGGAACAGATAGCCGCTTTGCACCTCGATCGCCAGCGGAGAGGTGCTGACCAGCGTAAAGGTAAAGAACTGCTGGGCGCGCTGCGCCTCGTACAGCGCCGGGTGCGGCGTGCGATCGGGGAATACCAGCCCATTGAGGCAGAACTGTCGATCGTTCGGCTGATCGCCAAAGTCTCCGCCGTACGCCCAGAACGCGTTGCCCTCTTCGTCTTGCTTCGTCAGGGCCTGATCGACCCAGTCCCAGACAAACCCACCCTGCAGGCGAGGATGGCTGCGAAACGCCTGCCAGTATTTCGCGAACCCACCAAAGCTGTTTCCCATCGCGTGGGCGTATTCACAGAGGATCAGCGGACGTGTCTCGTCCGGCATGCCGATCCATTTCTTGATTGACCATTTAGGCACCGCCGGGAAGGGCTGATCCCAATCGACCCGAGCGTACATCGGGCAGACAATGTCGGTCGCCGCCGTATTGGCCCCACCGCCTTCGTACTGCACAGGCCGCGTTGGATCGGTGGCTTTCAGCCAGCGGTACAGCGCATCGTGATTCGCGCCGTGGCCGGACTCGTTGCCCAGGGACCAGATGATAATTGAGGGGTGATTACGATCGCGCTGCACCATGCGGGTAACGCGCTCGCTCATGGCGGGCAGCCAGCGCGGATCGTCAGCCAGGCGGCTCATCGGCACCATGCCGTGCGTTTCGATATTGGCTTCGTCAACGACGTACAGCCCGTAGCGATCGCAAAGCCGGTACCACAGGGGATGGTTCGGATAGTGGGAGCAGCGCACGGCATTGAAGTTGTGCTGCTTCATGATTTCGATATCACGACGCATGGTCGCTTCGTCCATCACCTGACCGTTTTCCGGGTGATGCTCGTGCCGGTTAACCCCGCGGATCAGCAGCGGTTTACCGTTAAGCTTCAGCAGGCCATTGCTGATGTCAACGCGGCGGAAGCCCACATCGCAGGCCTCAACCTCCAGCACCTCACCCCGCGGATTAAGGAGCGCTATCGTCAGACGATACAGTTCCGGCGTTTCAGCGCTCCAGAGCGCGGGGTGGTCGACGGGGATCGCCACCGTTAAGCGCTCGGCCCAGCTGCCGCGCTCGTCCACAATGTCAGACCCCGGACACCGGGAAACGCTGGCGCATTTTTCACCCTTGCGCCACAGGGTAAAGATCACCTCGCAGTCTGCAAAGCCAGTCCCTGCCAGCGCGACTTCAGCCTTCAGCACCGCGCGGTCCAGCTCTGCATTCAGATCCGTCACCACGTGATAATCAGCAATCTGCGTTTCGGGTTTATGCAGCAGCGTCACGTCGCGGAAAATGCCGCTCATGCGCCACATGTCCTGATCTTCCAGATAGCTGCCGTCGCACCAGCGTAACACCATGACCGCCAGGCGGTTCTCACCGGGCCGCAGGACCGCTGAGAGATCGAATTCGGCAGGCAGCCTACTGTCCTGGGAATAGCCCATCCACCGCCCGTTGCACCACAGATGAAACGCCGAGTTCACGCCGTCAAAGATGATGCGGGTCTGCCCGCTCTGAAGCCACGCGTCATCCACATTGAATGTGAGCGAGTAACAACCAGTTGGGTTTTCTTGCGGCACAAAAGGGGGATTAACGGGGATGGGATAGGTGACGTTGGTGTAGATTGGCGTATCAAACCCCTGCATCTGCCAGTTCGACGGCACGGGCATCGCAACGGCGTCTGCGCAATCTTCGGTTATCCATGCCTCCGGGATTTGCTCGGGTGCAGTAAAGTAGTTAAATCGCCACACCCCATTGAGGGAGCGCCTGCTGGCGGATGCAGTATCATCCCGGGCAGGCTGTTCAAGACGCCAGCTGTGTAACGGCGCATGTGCCTCCAGACGGTTCCACTGGGTGACGCCCGGGTTTTCCCAGTCCCGTCGGGCCAGAATGGCGCTGAGAGTCAGCGATAAAGTGTTGGGCATATTAACCTCTTTGCGAAGCGCTCACAATTTTGGTTAACATGCCCTGGCGCCCGGCGACGGTAAAGCGTTGAATCGCGGGGTAGCGAGTCCGATCACAAAGTTTTATTTGCGGGCAAGCTGCTCGGCAAGGAGTGCCAGGCTTCTGAGCTGCTGCGCCAGATCCTCTCGTTCGGCCTGCTTCGGGGTGCGGCGCGCGCAGGAGTGGCGGGTCACCAGCGTCACCGGCAACTGAACCTGCCAGCATTCCTCGTCCCCGGAGGGGTCCAGCAGCCACTCCACACTGCGCTCGCCCGCCTCGCGAAACGCCTGACGAATGGTCGTCAGCGGTGGGGAAAACCAGGCGCTGTCGGCCGTATCGTCAAACCCGACCACCGATATCTGACCGGGAACAGCGATCCCTTTTTCCGCACAGGCGCGCATCACCCCAAGCGCCATCTGATCGTTCGCCACCAGAATAGCATCCGGTAATACCGCCCCCGAGAGCAGCACGTGTCCCTTCTCATAGCCGCTGGCCGCACTCCAGTCTCCGTAAGCCACCGCAACCGCGTCAAGACCCGCCTGTGCCAGCGTTGCTTTCCACCCCGCCAGACGCGCGCGCGCGGAAACCGAGCTTTCCGGCCCGCTCAGCAGGGCAATATGCCGATGCCCCAGCGAAAGCAGATGTTCAACGCCCAGGCGCGCCCCTTCCCCGGCGTTAAACACGAGGCTATTTACCTGTGCTGACGGCGACACGTCGAGGAACAGCACCGGGACAGGCGTCGCCAGCGCCATGAGCTCTTCGGCGAGCGGATCGTCAAGCGGCACATTTACCAGCAGCGCGTCTACCCGCTGCGCCAGCAGCGCCTGAAGCGCGGCCTGGCACTGATGCGGCTGTTCCACCATGGAAATCAGGACGCTCGCCCCCTGCTCTGCAGCCCGAGATTTTACCGCCGACACAATTTGCGAGGGCGCATGCAGCGCCAGATCGGTGGTGATGAGGCCCAGCGTACGGGTGCGTTTACCCGCCAGCTGCTGCGCCCGCAGGTTGGGGACGTAATGCAGCTCCGCCATCGCCTGCTGCACCTTTTCCCGCGTGCGGGCAGAGACGTGCTCCGCGTCGTTAATCACGCGGGAAACGGTCTGATAAGAAACCCCCGCAAGGAGGGCAACATCATAGAGAGTGATTGCTTTCATGCGTTCCGGCATCGCTATTTTCGAAGCGTCTATTCTGGCACAGCAATGCCGTTAAAGCATGTGAGCGCTTCGCAAATTAAACAACCCGCTCCGGCTGCGGTATTTTCTCACCGCGCGGCTTCTGGCGGAACCAGGGCAAACAGAGCTGAATAAGCGGGCCAATGCTCAGAGCGTACACTACGGTCCCCACCCCAAACGAGCCCCCCAGCACGCACCCAATCAGCAGGACGGACACTTCGATGGAGGTACGCACGCTGCGAATGGACCACCCCAGCCGGGCATGAATGCCGGTCATCAGGCCGTCGCGCGGGCCAGGCCCAAAACCGGCGCCGATGTACATGCTGGTGGCAATCGCATTCATCACGATGCCAGACACGAGGAAAGCGATGCGCACGGGTAACGAACTCAGTTCGGGGAGCAGCGCCATGCTGGCGTCCGCCGCCAGACCAATACAAATTACGTTGCTGATCGTGCCAAGACCGGGCATCTGACGCAGTGGGATCCACAGCAGCAGCACCGCAGCACCGGTCAAAATGATCACCGTCCCGATGCTCATACCCAGCTGAATTCCCACGCCAAGATGAAACACATCCCACGGATCGACCCCCAGATCGGCGCGAATAAACATCGCGGTTGAAAGCCCATACAGCCCTAAACCGACATAAAGTTGTAGCAGACGACGTACCATTTTTTATCTTCTCCAGTGAACCCGACTTTCATCCTGACCCAAAATGGCACTAAGATTAATGTCCAGTTTTTAAATAGTGGACTGCATATGTCATCACGCCGCTTCGGAAGCCAGTCTTTGGTGCGCCTTTTAGGGCACTGGCAGCAAACCTCATCCCGCACACCGCTCTGGCGCCAGCTGGCTGACGCGCTGCGCCTGTTAATCCTTGATGGCCGGCTGGCGCTGCATACGCGGCTACCGGGCGAACGGGAACTGGCCGCGGCGCTGGACGTGAGCAGAACCACCGTCAGCAGCGCCCTCACCCACCTGCGTGAGGAGGGATACCTCGAAAGCCGCCACGGCAGCGGGTCGCGCGTCATACTCCCTGATGCGCGCGCCGTTCCCACCCTTTCAGCGGCGAGCGCCGCCCTGGATCTCTCCACTGCCGCCCTCAATGCCGGGCCGGAGATCCACCAGGCTTACACCCATGCGATCACGGCCATTACCCAGCACCTCTCGCTGACGGGCTACGATCAGCTTGGGCTTCCTGCCCTGCGTGAGGCGATTGCTGCACGCTATACCGCGCGGGGTCTGCCTACCCGCGCAGACGAGGTGATGGTGGTCAACGGTGCCGTCAGCGGGTTTGCGCTGGTGCTGCGGATGATGACCGGGCCGGGGGACCGCGTCGTGGTCGATCATCCCACCTATCCGCTGGCGATTGCCGCCATTCAGGGGGCGCAGTGTCGGCCTGTCGGGGTGTCGCTGCCGGAAACCGGCTGGGATACGAATGGCTTTGCCGCAACGCTTGCCCAGACGGCGCCACGCCTGGCCTATCTGATGCCAGATTTTCACAACCCAACCGGGCGATGTATGGATATCGCCACCCGTCAGGCTATCGCCGATATTGCTGCCCAAACCCGCACGGCGCTGGTCGTCGATGAAACGATGGTCGATCTCTGGTTTGATTCGCCTCCGCCACCACCGCTGGCATCGTTTAACCCGCAGGCCAACGTAATTACGTTAGGCTCTACCGGAAAAAGCTTCTGGGGCGGTCTGCGTCTTGGCTGGATCCGCGCCTCCTCGCGCACCATCGCCACCCTTACCCAGACACGCGATACGCTGGATCTAGGCTCGCCGCTGCTGGAGCAGTTGGCGACGCTGTGGCTTATCGACAACAGCGAACGTTTTCTTCCCGCTCGCCGCAAGATGCTGGCGGAACGCCGCGATCGCTGCAGTGACCTGCTGCGAGAACATTTCCCGGAGTGGAAGTTCCATGAGGCGGAAGGCGGGCTCTCTTACTGGATTGAGCTTCCAGGCATGATGGGGACACAGCTTGCCGCACGGGCAGAAATCATCGGGATTAACCTGGGAACCGGGACGCGGTTTGGCTTATCGGGGGCGTTTGATCGCTTTTTACGTATGCCCTTTTCGCTGGAGCCAGCGGAGCTGGAAGCGGCGTTACTGCGGATTAAACCATTATGGATCGCGCTAAATTCAAATACGCCAGCAGTCAAACGCAGCCTGGTTTAATATTCAAATTTTGAACTGGGTCATAAAATAAAAACTGCTGACTGTAATATATGCAGTCAGCAGTTTTCACTGGTCAGTGATTTAGTGTTGAGGAGGAATCGGGAAGCCTTTCAATGAAATAACGAAGTTATCACCGTCTTTCTTTATTTTTGCACCGGTATCACACCAGTCAGACGCAATACGAAAGAACTCATCGCTTCCAACATTCCAGCCAAGACGTACATGCTTCACGTAGCCTGAACGCAACAGATCGCAGGCCTCGTTGTAGTCACTGGCAGTTGACAGTTGTTGTTTCATTTTCTCTTCTTCAGAAGTTTACGTAGGGCCTTGATTTCTTTAGGAGTAAAAGGAGAAACACTCTCTTCTTCCGTATGCTGATTATCAATATCCTCTTCCGATACTCCCGCCTCTTCTACTGCTTCAAACGCCAGCAGCAGCAGTTTCTCTGTGGTCACGCTTAAATTCTCGTTATTTACTTCCGCATAGTGGCGGAGTCTTTCTTTTAGCGCTTCGTCAATTTTAACATTTAAAACTGCAGTAGCCATGTTTGTCACTTCCCTT
Source organism: Enterobacter sp. 296B2 (assembly GCF_034106185.1). NCBI lineage: Bacteria > Pseudomonadati > Pseudomonadota > Gammaproteobacteria > Enterobacterales > Enterobacteriaceae > Enterobacter > Enterobacter sp. 296B2. Next base: position 54,704 of record NZ_JAWNCA010000002.1, read on the forward strand.
CGGAATAAGTACTTTATTTAATACACGAAGTTATCACTGTTATCCAGTTCTATATTTTTTTTAGTTTTGACGAAAAATAGACGTCCAATTATAAAATGCCAGTCTATTATTACAGGTTTATGACAATAATATTTCAAAGCAATGAAATATATATTACATGGTATAGGCATTATATTTTTGTGGAATAAAGGCTAAAAAGAGACGGAAACAGGAAAGATCGGATGAGGCCACAAATGGGTGGGGGCCCTGCCAGCTACATCCCGGCACCCACGTCGTCTGCCCTGGCTGCTTCCTTCCGGACCTGACCTGGTGAACAGAGTAGCGTTGCGGGAGAACCAACAGAGCCCCCATTGAGAGCGTTGATAACCAACGCGCTGGCGCATTATCCCTGCGCAAAGCCTCAATTGCAAGCGACCACAAACCGGATGCTGGTTTCTTGCGCAAACAGACGCAGCAAACACGACGATCTTCGTTTACCATGACGGTCCAGACAACCCTACAGGTGAAGGTATGGACGAACACGACTCCTTTCCACAGCGCGTATGGCAAATCGTGGCCTCGATTCCGGAAGGCTACGTCACCACTTACGGTGATGTCGCACGGCTGGCCGGTTCTCCCCGCGCGGCGCGACAGGTTGGAGGCCTTCTGAAGCGGCTGCCGGAAGGGAGTACGCTGCCCTGGCACAGGGTGGTGAACCGTCATGGCGCCATCTCGTTAACCGGGCCGGATCTCCAGCGTCAGCGTCAGGCATTACTTTCAGAGGGTGTGCAGGTGTCAGGAGCAGGACAGATTGATCTACAGAAGTACCGCTGGGTGTACTAAACCCTCCCCCGAAGGAGAGGGTAATAGCAACGATTACATCTGAGTCGGTGGGGTTGGCAGGGACGGCTGATTGGTCTGTGGAGCAACCGGGACTTCGGTTTGCTGAACCGGTACCAGATTCAGGTCAATTTTGGTTCCACCGTGATTAATCGCTTCCTGAACCGTATCGGTGATAAAGACAAGCTTGCCGTTGATGGTTACCGCTGCGCTCAGCAGGATACGGGCATTCGGCTGCACGTCTGACGGGTTATACGGCAACACGAAGCTAAACGGAGCCTGCTTACCTTCAGTACGGACCGCACGCTGGGCCAGAACTTTCGACGGTGCGTCGGCCAGGGAAGCATCAGACAGCGTTACCGTTAATACCGCATCCGGCGGCAGCGCGACTCTCTGTTTAATCCAGATTGTACCGGAAACGTTAGGCTGCTGAATGGATTGCTGTGAAAGGGTATTAATCCCGTTCGGATCTGCAGCTGGCACCGGCACCTGGGCGCTCTTACCGGCACAGGCGGACAACGCCACCGCAATAGCTACACCACTTAGCATGGGCACGAGTTTCATTGAAGTCTCCTTATCATCAATGCACCAGCGGGATCGATCCCATCCGATGTCGTTTCAATCACATAACGTATTTAAGTGTGGCACAGATCACCGATTAATGCCTAAAAACGTACCGACATTCAGATTATTCTACCCATCGGACCACTTTCATTTCTGCGTTATACTCTGCCTATCTTTCGCTACGGCGTTTACTGAGGACAACTATGAGTCAGGCACTGAACAATCTGCTGACATTACTGAATCTGGAAAAAATTGAGGAAGGACTCTTTCGCGGACAGAGCGAAGACCTGGGCTTACGTCAAGTGTTCGGCGGGCAAGTCGTCGGACAAGCATTGTACGCTGCAAAGGAGACTGTCCCGGCAGACCGTCTGGTGCACTCATTCCACAGCTATTTCTTACGCCCTGGCGACAGCGCTAAACCGATCGTGTATGACGTTGAAGTTCTGCGAGACGGCAACAGCTTCAGCGCACGCCGCGTAGCGGCCGTTCAGAACGGTAAGCCGATCTTTTATATGACCGCCTCTTTCCAGGCACCGGAGCCGGGGTATGAGCATCAGAAAGTGATGCCGCCAGCACCGTCGCCTGACGAACTTAAGTCAGAGACCGATATCGCCCGCGCGCTGGCGCATCTGCTTCCGCCGCAGGTCAAAGAGAAGTTTCTCTGCGATAAGCCGCTGGAGATCCGCCCGGTTGAGTTCCATAACCCAATGAAAGGCCATACCGCCGAGCCGAAACGCCAGGTCTGGATCCGCGCCAACGGCACCGTGCCGGAAGATTTCCGCGTGCATCAGTATCTGCTGGGCTACGCGTCAGACTTCAACTTCCTGCCGGTTGCGCTACAGCCGCACGGCGTTGGCTTCCTTGAAAAAGGGATGCAGGTCGCGACCATCGATCACTCCATGTGGTTCCACCGTCCGTTCAATATGAACGAGTGGCTGCTTTACAGCGTGGAGAGTACCTCAGCATCGAGCGCTCGCGGGTTTGTGCGTGGAGAGTTTTATACTCAGGACGGCGTGCTGGTCGCTTCTACGGTGCAGGAAGGGGTAATGCGTAATCGCGGTTGATGTTGTGCGGCCTGATGCCCTCACCCTGCCCCTCTCCCACAGGGAGAGGGAATACACACTAAAAACGGTAACCAAAGGTTACCGTTTTTCTGTTTATCAGGCGTTATACGCATTCTCGCCGTGGCTGTTGACGTCCAGACCTTCGCGCTCCTGCTCTTCTGGTACGCGCAGACCAACCGTCATATCCGCCAGCTTATAGCCGATGAAAGCGACAACGGCAGACCACACCACGGTGATAGCAATACTTTCCAGCTGCACCAGCACCTGATGAACCATCGTCACGCCTTCAGCGTAGCCCACGCCACCGAGCGATTTCGCGGCAAAGATACCGGTCATGATACAGCCGACGATGCCGCACACGCCGTGCACGCCAAACACATCGCATGGGTCGTCAACGCGCAGCACACGTTTCAGTGCGGTGACGCCCCACAGACCCGCAAGGCCCGCGACCAGACCCACCAGCAGCGCACCGCCTACGCCGACATAACCACACGCAGGGGTGATACCAACCAGACCGGCAATCGCACCTGAACAGGCACCCAGCAGGGAAGGTTTACCGCGTACCGCCCACTCGCCGAATACCCAGGAGAGAATCGCACCCGCCGTGGCCACAACGGTGTTCACGAAGGCCAGCGCGGCGATTTCGTTTGCTGCACTGGCGGAACCGGCGTTGAAGCCAAACCAACCAAAGTAAAGGATAGCCGTACCGGTAAACACCATCGGCAGATTGTGCGGTTTGAACGCCTCTTTACCGAAGCCCACGCGTTTGCCAATCAGGTACGCCCCCACCAGACCCGCTACCGCGGCGTTGATGTGAACAACGGTACCGCCCGCGAAGTCCAGCGCGCCGTGCGTTGCCAGCAGACCACCGCCCCAGACCATGTGCGCAATCGGCACATAGGAGAGGGTCAGCCAGACCACCACAAAGATCAGGACGGCAGAGAAACGAATGCGCTCCGCCAGCGCGCCAACGATCAGCCCGACGGTAATGCAGGCGAACGAGCCCTGGAACGCAACGTGAATATACTGATAGAAACTGCCCATCAGCGCGGTCAACTCAATATTTTTCAGCATCACCCAGTCGAAGTTACCAAAGAAGGCGTTGCCGGTGCCGAAGGCCAGCGAGTAGCCGTAAACCACCCACAGCACGCAGACCAGCGCGAACGTCACGGCAACCTGCGTCAGCATGGAGAGAACGTTTTTGCCGCGGATCAGGCCGCCGTAGAACAGCGCAATGCCCGGGATAGACATGAACAGTACCAGCGCGGTGCTGATCATCATAAAGGCGTTATCGGCCTTGTCAGCCACGGCAGGGGCAGCCAGCGCCAGGCCCGGCAGCAGTGCCAGCGAACCCAGACCCGTTTTAAGTGTTGCTATCTTCATTTTCTCGATCCCTATCACTGTGTGCCAGGCGTTATTTACAGTGCCGCTTCGTCAGATTCGCCGGTACGAATGCGAATGACGCGCTGCAGTTCGGCAACGAAAATTTTGCCGTCGCCAATTTTGCCGGTGTAGGCCGCTTTGCTAATCACATCAATCACTTCATCAAGCTGATCGTCAGCAATCGCGACATCAATTTTTACTTTTGGCAGAAAGTTAACGCTGTATTCCGCCCCGCGGTAAAGCTCGGCATGACCCTTCTGACGACCAAAGCCTTTCACTTCGGTGACAGTCAGTCCCTGAATACCCATTGAAGACAACGCTTCACGCACGTCTTCGAGTTTGAATGGTTTGATTACCACCGTAACCAGCTTCATAGATCCCCTCCAGTCAGAATTCGGTAATGGCCGCAGCTCACGCAGAAGGTATTGCAAGGGGTGTGCCAGAAATGAAAACGAGGGGGAAAAGCGGTGCGACGAGCGTTACGCCGTCTTCATTAACGAACCGGCGAAAAAAAACGCACCATGTCGGTGCACGGTGCGTTTCAGTATTGCACCAACAGGAATGACTGTTAGCGCGTTGCTTTGTTTTGGTGCATCAGGCGCTGAGCGACTCTTCCTCACGCACGCTGGCGGCCAGCTCTTCGCCCGCAAGCTGAAGCTGGTACATCTGCCAGTAGCGTCCTTTAGCTTCCAGCAGTTCACGGTGCGTGCCGCGTTCCACGGCTTGTCCCCGGTGCAGCACCAGAATGGTATCGGCATCGACAATGGTGGAAAGGCGGTGGGCAATCACCACCAGAGTCGTATGATCGCGCACGGCGGCCAGCGCCTGCTGGATGGCCTGCTCAGTGCCGGAGTCAATGCTGGCCGTCGCTTCATCCAGAATCAGCACCTGCGGGGTTTCGATCAGCACCCGCGCCAGCGCGAGAAGCTGCTTTTGCCCCACGGAGAGGTTGTTCCCCTGCTCGCCCAGCTTCGTATTGATCCCATCGCTAAACCCACGCGCCAGTTCTGCCAGCTGCACTTTTTCCAGCACGTCCCAGACCTGCTCCTGGGTATAGTCCCGCCCCAGGGTCACGTTAGCGTAGAAGGTATCGGCCAGAACGACCGGATCCTGCTGCACCATCGCGACGCCTTTACGCAACACGTTGTGGCTGAGAGACGCGAGCGGGCGTCCGTCGAGGCGAATTTCGCCTTGCATGACCGGGTAGTAGCCCATCAACAGGCTGGCAAGCGTGCTCTTGCCGCTGCCCGTATGACCTACCAGCGCAACAAAACCGCGCGACGGAACATCCAACGTAATGTCCTGCAACACCAGCCGGTCTTCGCGATAGGCAAACGAGACGTTATCAAAGGCAATATCCCCGCTTTGCAGAGGTCGCTCATCATTGCCGTAGGCCTGGCGCGGTCTGTCCATCAGCTCAAACACGCGCTCACCGGCGACGACCGCCTGCTGCAGCATCGATTGCTGGGTAGTGAGCTCGATCAGCGGCTCGTTAAGACGTCCGAGATAGCTAATAAAGGCGTACAGCACGCCGACTTCGATCGTACCGCTTGAGCTCAGCCCAAAGAGCATCAGCAGCCCGCAAAGCACCAGCGCAGAGAAAAGGCTGAGCAGCGGACGGAGCAGGAAACCGTCCAGGCGCAGCGTCTGCATACGCGCCATGTAGTGCGAACGGCTGGCTTCCCCCATCCTCTCGCCAAAGCGGGCCTGCTGGCGGAACTGCTGGATGACGCTCATGCCGTTAATCACTTCGTTGAAACCATCGTTGATGTCGGCCAGATAGGCGCGAACCCGGCGCACAATCGGCGTGCTGTATCGCTGGTAGATCACCATCACGATCAGCACCGCCGGGAAGATGGTAATCGCCACCAGCGCCATGCGCCAGTCGAGGCTGAACATCGCCACCAGCATCGCGCCAATCAGCGCCGCGCTGCGTAACACCGTCGCGACCACGGTGACGTACAGATCGCGGATCACCTCGGTATCGTTGGTCACGCGCGAAATCACCTGCCCGACCGGCTGGATATCAAACTCACTGAGCGGCTGGCGCAGCGCCGCGTCCATCACATCCGTGCGCAGCTGCTGAACGACGCCCACGGCGGCACGGTTGAACAGCAGCGACTGAGCATAGTGCAGCCCTGCCGCCGCCAGCTGCAGGCCAACGTAGGCCACGCCTAAGCCCGCTACCAGACCCAGCGGGAGATAGCTTTTGGCGACCATGTTGTCGATAAAATAGCTGATGAGCAGCGGGCCGCTCACCTCAGCAATCGCCGCAATCCAGAGTAAAAGCACGGCCACGGAGAGCGGTTTACGCCACGGCGAGCCGTAAGCCAGCAGACGTTTGAGCGTCGGCCACATCGTTCCGAGCTTACGCATTGGCGGCCTCCTCATCCTGTTCCGGCGCATCGTCCAGCGCCGCCTCAAGCTGTTGATAGCGATACATATCGCGATACCAGCCCGGCTGTTCGACAAGGGCTTCATGCTGCCCACGCTGGGCAATGTGCCCGTGCTGTAAGACCAGAATTTCGCTGGCTTCAGTGAGCGCTGACAAACGGTGGGCGCAAATAATCACCGTGCGGCCGTCGCCCCACTGGCGCAGGTTATGCAGAATCTGATGCTCGGTACGACCGTCCACGGCGGAAAGCGCATCGTCCAGGATCAAGATTTCAGCATTCAGCAGCAGCGCGCGGGCAATGGAGATACGCTGCTTTTGCCCGCCGGAGAGCATGACGCCACGTTCCCCGACTTCCGTTTCATAGCCCTGCGGCAGGCGCAAAATATCGTCATGTACGCTGGCTAAGCGCGCCACGTGTTCGATCTCTTCCTGCGTCGCCGACGGATGACCAAGAGCAATGTTATTCGCCACGGTGTCCGAAAATAAAAACGGCGTCTGGCTGACGACCGCCAGGCGTCCACGCCACTCGTCCAGCAGCAGGTTCGTCAGGGGGATATCATGGAAACGAATATCGCCCTCGGTGACGTCAAAGTGGCGCTGCAGCAGAGAGAGAACGGTACTTTTACCGGACCCCGTTGGGCCGCAGATGCCCAGCATCTGGCCCGGCTGCAGCGTAAAGCTAACGTTTTCCAGCACCGGATGTTCCGTTTGCGGATATACAAATTTACGAACGTCGACATTCATGACGCCGCGCCCTTCCGGCACCGCTTCGCTGCCGTCATTGACCACCGGGGCTTCGGCCAGCATGGCGCGAATGCGGCTGTAGGCGGCGCTGCCGCGCTCAACAATGTTAAACATCCAGGCAAGCGCCAGCATCGGCCAGATCATTAGCCCCAGATACATCGCAAAGCTGGTTAATTGCCCCAGGGTCAGCGTGCCCTGCACCACCATCCAGCTCCCGCCGCCAATGGCAAGCAGGTTTGCCATGCCGATTGCGATATAAATCGTTGGATCAAATCGGGCGTCAATGCGAGCTACGCGCATGTTTTTCGCCCCCGTGTCTGCCGCATCGGCGGCAAACAGCGCGGACTGCCTGTCCTCCAGGCCAAACGCTTTGATCATGCGGATGCTGGTCATGCTCTCCTGGGTGCGATCGTTCAGAGATGAAAACGCCGCCTGCGCCAGCTTGAAGCGCTCGTGCAGCTGTTCGCCGTAGCGATTGATCGCCAGCGCCATCAGCGGCATCGGCAGCAGGGCAAGCAGGGTCAACTGCCAGCTGATCTGCGTGGACATGACGATCAGCACCGCGCAGCCCATCACCAGCGAGTCCACCAGCGTCAGCACCCCTTCCCCGGCGGCAAAGACCACGCGATCGACGTCGTTAGTCGCGCGAGCGATAAGATCCCCGGTGCGGTGGCGGAGATAAAACTCAGGATGCTGTCGGCTCAGCTGGCGGTAAAAATCTTCGCGCAGCTCAACGGCCAGCTGATAGGACGCACCAAACAGCAGCACGCGCCAGACGTAGCGCAGGAGATAAACAATGACCGCCGTCAGCACCAGCGTGCCGACCCACATCAACACCCGTGCGGTGGTGTAATGCTGTTCAGTGACGCCATCCACGACGTAGCCCACCACCTTCGGCGGGATCAGCTGCAAAATGGCAATGATAATAAGCAGGGCGACTGCACCGAGGTAGCGTTGCCACTCCCGACGAAAGTACCAGCTTAATTGGGCAAATAATCGCACGCGGTTTGTTCCTGAAGGTATTTTACGAAGTTATTCAATGGGTAATGCTGTGGTGTACTTTATCTGTTCCATGGCGAAGCTTGAGGTGACGTCCGACAAGCCCGGGACGCTGTTCACCAGCCGCTTGTAGAAGTCATCATAGCGCTTCATGTCAGCCACCTGGACGCGCATCAGGTAATCGTACTCGCCGGCCATACGCCAGAAGCCAAGCACCTCGGGCATCTCAGATACCTGAGTGACGAAGCGGCAATACCACTCGCTGCTGTGGTGTTGAGTTTTTATCAGCACAAATGCCGTCAGCCCAAGCCCCAGTTTTTCGGGATCGAGTAACGCGACGCGGCCCAGCAGAATACCGTCATCTTCCAGCTTTTTTAGGCGCTTCCAGCACGGTGTGGTGGTCAGATTAACGGCATCTGCCAGCGCCTGCAAAGAGAGGGTACAGTCACTTTGCAGCAATGAAAGGAGCTTGCGGTCAATTTTATCTAGCATACCCACCTCACAGAGAAAATTTTTCTCCCTTCATTCTATTTTAAAGGCCAGATAGCAACAATTTTTTCTGTGCTTTTCGCTATGCTGGGCACAAAATGACAAACGGATAACTACGATGAATAGCACCTGGGTTAAACATGCCATCAGTGAAATCAATGCCGATTATCAGCGCTCGGCGGATACGCACCTGATTCGCCTTTCCCTGCCGGGATTTGACGGTATTCAGCTCTACCTGAAGGATGAAAGTACCCATCCTACCGGTAGCCTGAAGCATCGCCTGGCGCGCTCCCTGTTTTTATACGGTTTATGTAACGGCTGGATTAAAGAAGGCACCACCATCATTGAATCCTCATCTGGTTCAACGGCGGTGTCCGAAGCCTATTTTGCCCGCCTGCTGGGCCTGCCGTTTATCGCCGTGATGCCCTCCTGCACCGCAAAACGTAAAATCGAGCAGATCGAATTTTACGGCGGACGCTGCCACTTTGTGGAAAGCGCCTGCGAAATCTACGCCGCCTCTGAAATGCTGGCCCGCGAGCTAAACGGCCACTATATGGACCAGTTCACCTTCGCCGAGCGCGCAACCGACTGGCGCGGCAATAACAACATTGCCGACAGTATTTTCCGCCAGATGACCCACGAGCCGCATCCGGTTCCATCGTACATTGTGATGAGCGCCGGTACCGGCGGCACGTCAGCGACTATCGGACGTTACATCCGCTGCCAGGGCTACGATACCCAACTGATGGTGGTTGACCCGCAGAACTCCGTCTTCCTCGACTACTGGCAAAGCCGCGATGCCGGCCTGCGCAGCCCGGTGGGCAGTAAAATTGAAGGGATTGGGCGCCCGCGCGTGGAACCGTCGTTCATCCCGGATGTGGTGGACGAAATGCTTCGCGTGCCGGACGCTGCCAGCATCGCCACCGCGCACTGGCTGGAGACGCAGCTCGGCCGCAAGGTTGGTGCATCAACGGGCACCAACATGTGGGGCGCACTGCAGCTTGCGGCACGCATGCGCGAGGAAGGCCGTACCGGCTCCATCGTCACGCTGCTTTGCGACAGCGGAGAGCGCTATCTTGAAACCTACTACAATGCGGAGTGGGTACAGGCCAACATCGGCGACATCACCCCGTGGAAAGCGCAGATTGCGCAGCTGCTGAAATAAAAAAAAGCCAGACCGAAGTCTGGCTTGCTGGAAGGGTCTCACTATTCGGGGGAATATGGGAGGTTATTGTTGTCCAGCCAATGCGTCAAAAAATGGGACACCGCTTCGTTACCGCAGTGTCCGATAACCGGCAGATGAGGAAGCTCTGCGATCAGCTGCGGCATCGCGTTCCCCATAATCAAACCGCGCCCCACGCTGCCCAGCATTTCGCGGTCATTCATGGCGTCGCCAAACGCCATACAATCCTGCAGCGTTAAGCCCAGGTGGTCGCTCAGTACCGCCAGGGCGGAACCTTTGTTACAGCCCACCGGCAGCACTTCCAGACAATCTACCGCCGAGAAGGTCAGGTGCGCCCGGTCGCCCAGCGCCTCATTCAGTTGAATCCGTAAGCGACAAAGATCGTCGTGATCGCCACAGAAGCAGATCTTGGTCACCGCGTGGGCGGGGATCCGACGCAGATCGATAAGCTGGTATTTGAAGCCGCTATAAACATGCGCGTGCAATAATTCGGGGATTTCGCTTCCGGTAAACCAGCCTTGATCGTTAAAGACGTGGATACTGGCCCGCGTGTCCCAGGTACTGTGCAGCACGATGTCCGCCACTTCCGGGTTGAGATCCTGGCGGTGCAGCACCTCCCCTTCAACGGTGTGAATGCGCGTCCCGTTGCCGGTGATTAAAAACGCATCCAGGGAAAACGCGCCCAGCAAATGACGCATCTCCAGTACGTGGCGACCCGTAGCAAACGTCAGGGTGACATCACGCTCGCGCAGGCGCTTGAGGGTACTCAGCGTTTTCTCCCCCAGACGGTGATTCGGCATTAACAACGTACCGTCCATATCAAATGCAGCGAGCCGGGCCATGTTTACTCCTGAAATGTGATGCGATTAACTTGTGCATCAGTATCGTGTGAGATATACGGAAGTAATAGTGAATAGATGAAAATTATTGTTCCGGGTTTCTTATGCGCCAGCTTAACCGCCTTAACCAGTATCAACGCCTGTGGCAACCTTCCGCCGGCGCTCCGCAGCTCGTAACCGTAAGCGAGCTTGCCAGCCGCTGTTTTTGTAGCGAGAGGCATGTCCGCACCCTGCTGCGCCAGGCTCAGGAGGCGGGCTGGCTCAGCTGGCGCGCGCGGTCTGGTCGCGGCAAGCGCGGTGAGCTGACGTTCCATGCCAGCCCGGAGTCACTGCGCAATGCGATGATGGAAGAGGCACTGAAGAGCGGGCAGCAGCATAACGCTTTGGAGCTGGCGCAGCTTGCGCCGGACGCGCTGAGATCGTTGCTGCATCCGTTTTTAGGCGGGCAATGGCAAAACGACACGCCGACGCTGCGCATCCCCTACTATCGCTCGCTGGAGCCGCTTCAGCCGGGCTTCTTGCCTGGCCGGGCGGAGCAGCATCTGGCGGGACAGGTATTTTCAGGTTTGACGCGTTTTAACGGCAACAGCAGTGAACCTACGGGCGATCTGGCGCATCACTGGGAGGTCTCTGCTGACGGGCTGCGCTGGCATTTCTATATTCGCTCCACGCTGCACTGGCATAACGGCGATAAAATAGAAACGGCGCAACTCCAGCGAAGCCTGACCGCGCTGTTGACGCTTCCCGCCCTGCGCACCCTGTTTCGGAGCGTCTTACGTATCGAAACAACGCATCCACAGTGTCTGACGTTTGTGCTGCATCAACCGGACTATTGGCTGGCGCACAGGCTGGCAACCTACTGCAGTCGTCTGGCGCATCCCGACCATCCTGCGGTTGGCTGCGGTCCCTTCCGGCTGGCCGCCTTTGAGCCCGACCTGGTTCGTCTGGAAAGCCATGAGCAGTACCACCTGAGCCATCCGCTGCTTAAAGCCATCGAATACTGGATCACTCCCCAGCTGTTTGATTACAGGCTGGGTACCAGCTGTCGACACCCGGTGCAAATTGCGATTGGCGAGGCCGATGAGCTGGAAACCCTGAGGCTGGTCAGCAGCAGTACCAGTCTGGGCTTCTGTTACCTCACGCTGAAACAGAGCGCGCGTCTGAGTGAGCTCCAGGCAAAGCGGCTTATCAATATCATCCATCTCTCCAGGCTTCTGCACACGCTTCCGCTCAATGAAGGGCTCATTACGCCCACTCAGGAACTGCTTCCCGGCTGGACAATTCCCGAATGGCCTGATTTAACGGACGTTGCCCTGCCCGAGTCGCTGACGCTGGTTTACCATCTTCCCGTTGAGCTTCATACCATGGCCAGACAGTTAAAAACGTACCTGGCGCGACAGGGTTGTGAACTGACCGTCGTCTTCCACGACGCCAAGACGTGGGACGGATGCCAGCAGCTTGCCGATGCAGATATCATGATGGGGGACAGGCTGATTGGCGAAGCGCCAGCGTATACGCTTGAGCAATGGCTGCGCTGCGATGCACTGTGGCCGCACGTGTTAAGCGCACCGGCCTACGCTCATTTGCAAGCCACGCTGGATGCGGTGCAGTCGCAGGCCGAAGCTCGGGACCGACACGCCGGTCTGCAAGCCATTTTCAACCGCCTGATGGAGAATGCGGTGCTGACGCCGCTTTTTAACTATCAATATCAAATCAGCGCCCCGCCAGGGGTCAACGGCATACGCCTCAACACCCGCGGCTGGTTTGATTTTACCGAAGCCTGGCTACCCGCCCCCAAATCGTGAAGAAGCTGGTCGCCGCCGTAGCCAGACGGTAACATAACGTTTTTACCGTAACAGTCGAGATGATTTATGAAACGTGCCGTCGTCGTGTTCAGCGGAGGACAAGACTCTACAACCTGCCTGGTTCAGGCCCTTCATCAGTATGATGAAGTTCACTGTGTAACTTTCGATTATGGCCAGCGTCACCGCGCTGAAATCGACGTTGCCCGTGAACTTGCCCTGAAACTGGGGGCACGCGCGCACAAGGTGCTGGACGTTACGCTGTTAAATGAACTGGCAGTCAGCAGCCTCACCCGGGACAGTATTCCCGTCCCGGACTACGAACCCGATGCCAGCGGCATTCCGAACACCTTCGTGCCGGGCCGTAATATTCTGTTCCTGACCCTGACGGCAATTTATGCCTATCAGGTAAAAGCCGAAGCGGTAATTACGGGCGTATGCGAGACCGACTTCTCAGGATATCCGGACTGCCGTGATGAGTTTGTAAAAGCGCTCAACCACGCCGTCAATCTGGGGATGGCAAAAGAGACGCGCTTTGAAACCCCGCTCATGTGGCTGGATAAAGCCGAAACCTGGGCACTTGCCGACTACTGGGGCAAGCTGGATTTAGTTCGCAGCGAAACCCTCACCTGCTATAACGGTATCAAAGGCGACGGTTGCGGGCAGTGCGCCGCCTGTAATCTGCGCGCTAACGGACTGAACCACTACCTGGCTGATAAAGTCGGCGTAATGGCGGCAATGAAGCAAAAAACCGGGCTGAAATAAGGCTACCTCACCGTGCTGTCGAACAGTTTTACCCCGGCAGCACGGGTCACCTTCATTAGCGTAGTCAGCGTTGGGTTGCCGTTGTCTGATAAGGTTCGATATAGCTGCTGGCGGGAAAGACCGGCTTTGGCAGAGATTTCACCTATGCCGCCACGGGCTTCGATGACCTGACGGAGTGCAATGAGATAGGCAGGGATGCCCTGGTCTTCATAGATCTCTTCCAGGGCTGTTTGCAGATAACGCTGAGCGTAGGAAGGATTTTCTCGCAGCATTTTTACAACAGCATCATGGTGGCTAACGGAGCTCGAATATTTTCGTTCAGCGGCGCTCATTGAAATGTCCTTTTGTCTGGTGATCTTTCCAGTAATCTATTGCCAGTTTGATATCCGCTTTTTGGCTCTTTTTGTTACCACCGATCAGTAACAATAAAACCTGCCGATTCTCTACTGCAAAATAGATCCTGTAGCCGGGGCCACTGTCGACTCGCATCTCCCAAACACCTTCCCTGAGATACCTGTAATCACCAAAATTACGTTTTATCGCGCGGTTAATCCGCATAAGGATCCGGAAAACTATATCCGGATCCTTTCGGTTCATTTTGGCTACCCACTCCTCAAACGGCACTTTCCCGTCACGGGTCCGGTAACGTTCAACAACGTAGTCCCTGTCCATTATTCTATCCCTGAAAAATCCTTTTGTCTTTTATAAAAGACAAATTTTCTAAGCGATCATCAGCTCCAGCTTTTCCCGCAGCTCCCCTTCCAGCGGCAGCGCTTTCTGAGTTTTCAGATCGATACAGACAAAGGTAATCAGCGCATCAGCCACTACCTGCCCTTCTGGATCGAGCGTCACCACCTGGCTTAACACGCCGCTCTTGCCGTTTAGCTGTTGTACCTGGCTGGTCACGGTGAGCACATCGCCCAGCACGGCCGGGCGGCGGTAGTTGATGTTGATATTGACGACCACGAAAGCGATGTTGTGCGCGGTCAGCCACTGAAAGCTTTCGCTGTTCTCTAGCCCGTCCCAGCGCGCTTCTTCAAGAAATTCGAGATAGCGGGCGTTGTTAACGTGCTGGTAAACATCAAGATGGAAACCGCGTACTTTGATTTTTGTCTGCATAGCGCAATAGCCTTACGTTGATATAGGATCAGAGGTCATAACTGGTATGACCTCTTTATCCTGGCAAACTTTTGCCGCAGTGCAAGAAATTGCGTTATTACAGTGTCAGGTGTGAGAGGTTGCGCTCAACCAGCGCGCTGCCCATGCCCGGGACCTGCTTGAGATCATCGACCGTTTTGAAAGGGCCATACTCTTCGCGGTAGCTGACGATGGCCTGCGCTTTTTTCAGGCCGACACCGTTCATTGCGCGGGCAAGATCCTCTGCCGAGGCCGAGTTAATGCTGACCCGCGTACCGTCATCATCCGTATTTTTAACGGCGTCAGCCGCTTTGGTTTGCCCCTGCACCGGCGCGGCCGCATCAGATTTGCTCTGCGTGGTCTGTGGTTTGGCGGCGGGCGTCGCCGCCAGCGCGCCCGCGCTCATCCCGGTGGTGGCAATAGCCAGCGTAATTAACAGTGCTTTGATTCCACATTTCATGCTGTTATCTCCTTGTTTGTTGACAGCCACGCAACGATAGCTCCCGGAGAAAACAGGCACAAACAGCAGATTGCAGAAATGGAAAAGGCCGCGAAAGCGGCCTTTAGTTTTTGCAGAGCGTTACGAAAATCTGCGAGCAGACACGTAATTATTGCTGCTGAGTCATGACATCGCCCAGCTTAATTTTGGCTTCTTTACGCAGGTTGCTCATCATGGCTTCGAAAGCAATCTGAGCATTGTTTTGAGTAATGCCCTGAACCATCGCCTTCTTCTGCGCTTCTGGCAGGGTGCCGGCTTTCACTTCGTCCAGCGCCAACAGAACAACGTTACCCTGCATATCGGTGGTGGTGCCGAAGCTTGGCTTGTCTTTTGACGGCAGTGTCAGGCCAAACGCAGCCTGGCTGATTGGGTCCTGACCGGTACGGCTCAGCGTTTTCGCCTCACCGAAGCTCAGGCCAGCCGCTTTCAGCGCGTCCTGTTTACCCGCTTTCAGGTCAGACAGAATCTTCTCAGCATCCAGTTTCGCCTGCTGTTCCGCTTTGTTGTGCTTAACCTGAGCGACGACCTGATCCTTCACTTCCGCCAGCGGTTTGACCGCTTCTGGCTTGTGCTCGCTGACGCGCAGAACAAACGCACGATCGCCGTCGACGGTAATGATGTCAGAGTTGCTGCCCGGCGTACCGTTCTCGCCCACCAGACCACCGTTAAAGATGGCATCAGAAACCGGCTTGAAGTTCAGCTCTTCCGGCAGGTTGTCGCGACCAAACCAGCCCGTCTCAACCGCCTTCACACCCGCTGCCTGCTCTGCACCTGCCAGAGATTCGTTGTCGTTGCTGGCAGCATCGCTCACTTTCTGCTGCAGCGCGTAGTAGGCATCCAGGGCTTTTTCCTGTTTCACTTTCGCAGCGATATCATCACGAACCTCAGCCAGCGGCTTGGTTTTCGCAGCGATGATGTCGTCCAGACGCACGACCAGGAAACCAACGGATGATTTAATCACACCAGACAGCTGGCCTTTCTCTTTCAGGCCGGCATTTTTCAGTTCGTCCGGCGTGGTTGCGTCTTCCAGCCAGCCCATATCACCGCCGTTTTTCGCAGAGATGATATCGGTGGATTTCGCTTTCGCAATGGTGGCGAAATCAGCGCCTTTGTTCAGTTCATCCAGTACCGCCTTAGCATCTGCTTCAGTTTTGGTCTGAATCACGCTGTAGCGGTTACGCTGTGGCTGAGTGAACTGATCCTGATGCTGGTCGTAGTAAGACTGGATCTCCGCGTCAGACGCGCTTTCCTGCAGCGCAGCTGCATCCAGTTTGATGTAGCTGACGCGGAACTGCTCCGGAGAAACAAAGGCGTTCTTATTCTGCTCGTACCAGGCGTTAACCTCTGCGTCGCTCACCTGCTGTTTCGCCGCCAGGGCGTTCACATCAATGGTCGCTTCACGGACAACGCGCTGCTGTGCTACCAGCGCAGCCAGTTCTTCCGTTTCACCTTTGAGCATAAAATCGGTGCCCACTACGGCATTGATAAGCTGCTGAGTGGTCAGCTGGTTACGCAGCGCCTGCGCGTACTGATCCGCCGTCATGCCCATCTGGTTGACGATGCTGTTGTAACGCGCGTTGTCGAATTTACCGTTAGACTGGAATGCCTGAGTGGCGAAGATCGCTTTTTTCACCTGCTCGTCGCTGATGCCAAGGCCCAGCTTTTTGGCATACTGATCCAGCAGCGCTTCGTCGATAAGACGGTTCAGCGTCTGTTGGCGCAGGGTTTTCATGTACCCTTCATTCGCCGCCAGTTCAGAGAATTGGTCGCCCAGCTGTTGCTGCATACGGTTACGTTCACCGGCAAAAGCATTCTCGAACTGACCACGGCTGATTTCCTGGCCATTCACTTTTGCGGCATAGTTCGCGCCACCGCCAATAAGGTAACTGCTCACGCCGGTCAATATGAACGACACGATAATGATACCGAAAATAATCTTGAGCACGAGACTGTTAGCAGCCGTGCGTAAGCTGTCCATCATGGTGTAACAACACTCCGCTGTAGGTGACTGGTTACCTGACGCTGACGGAAAATCCTGCCCGTCGCGCGTAAAGGCGTATTGTGACAAGAAAACAGGGCGATTGTCAGCCCACAACTCGCATAAACTCGCACAAATCAGGTCTGGACAAATAAAAAAGGCACATCAAACGATGCGCCCTTGTACTATCCGGCTTCCCTGAAACGGGAAAGCAATCAGTTTACTGCGTCTTTCAGCGCTTTACCTGCACGGAAACCCGGCACTTTAGCAGCAGCAATGGTGATCTCTTTACCGGTCTGAGGGTTGCGGCCAGTACGGGCAGCACGCTCTTTAACAGCAAAAGTACCGAAGCCTACCAGTGCAACGTCATCCCCAGCCTGCAGAGATTCAGTAACAGAAGCAATTAATGCATCTAACGCACGTCCAGCTGCAGCTTTAGAAATATCAGCACCAGCAGCAATTTTGTCAATCAGTTGAGATTTATTCACTGTTCTCTTCCTCTCTTTATAATTTATATCGCGCCTGAGTCCTTCACAACGCGACCGCGCAGCAGTTATATCAGGCCTGCCATGACCTTACAACACCCGTTGTTGATGGCTGACCTAATCAGCAATCTAAATTAGCTATACAAAAAAAGGCTGGCAAGTGCGAAATGACTTACCAGCCTTGTTTTTATTGACGCTCTTTGCGCGAGGTCACTATTTTGCGGTTACAACCTGCATTCCGGACGGTTCATTCTGCAATGCGAGAGTAAGAACTTCCTCAATTCGCTTAACAGGATGGATCTGCAGATCGGCAATCACGTTGTCCGGAATCTCTTCCAGATCGCGTTTATTCTCGTAAGGAATCAATACGGTTTTGATCCCACCGCGGTGTGCCGCCAGCAGTTTTTCTTTTAACCCACCGATTGGCAGGACCTGACCACGCAGGGTGATTTCACCGGTCATTGCCACATCGGCACGTACCGGGTTCCCTGTCAGACAGGAGACCAGCGCCGTACACATGGCAATACCCGCGCTTGGGCCATCTTTCGGCGTCGCCCCTTCCGGAACGTGCACATGGATGTCGCGTTTTTCGTAGAAATCCGGATTGATACCCAGTTTCTCCGCACGCGCACGCACCACGGTCAGCGCCGCCTGAATGGATTCCTGCATCACTTCACCCAGCGAGCCAGTGTAGGTCAGCTTGCCTTTGCCCGGCACACAGGCGGTTTCGATGGTCAGCAGATCGCCGCCCACTTCCGTCCATGCCAGACCGGTGACCTGACCAACGCGGTTTTCGTTGTCCGCGCGACCGTAGTCGAAGCGCTGAACGCCCAGGTAGGCATGCAGATTGTCGCCGTTAATCACAATGTGCTTCAGGCTCTTATCCAGCAGCAGCTGTTTCACCGCTTTACGACACAGTTTAGAGATTTCACGCTCAAGACTACGCACGCCCGCTTCACGGGTGTAGTAGCGAATGATGCCGATAATCGCGCTGTCCTCGACGGTCAGCTCGTTGGCTTTCAGCGCGTTACGCTCAATCTGTTTCGGCAGCAGGTGCTGCTTAGCAATATTCAGCTTCTCATCTTCGGTATAACCGGAGAGACGGATCACTTCCATACGGTCCAGCAGCGGGGCCGGAATGTTCATGGAGTTGGAGGTCGCCACGAACATCACATCGCTCAGGTCGTAGTCCACTTCCAGATAATGATCGCTGAACGCCACGTTCTGTTCTGGATCAAGTACTTCCAGCAGTGCAGACGCCGGATCGCCACGCATGTCCGAAGACATCTTGTCGATCTCATCGAGCAGGAACAGCGGGTTTTTAACGCCCACTTTCGCCATCTTCTGGATCAGTTTACCCGGCATAGAACCGATGTAGGTACGGCGGTGACCGCGGATTTCCGCTTCATCGCGCACGCCGCCCAGCGCCATACGGATATATTTACGTCCGGTCGCTTTGGCAATGGACTGACCCAGAGAGGTTTTACCCACCCCTGGCGGGCCTACCAGGCACAGAATTGGGCCTTTAATTTTGTTTACACGGCTTTGTACCGCGAGGTACTCAAGAATGCGGTCTTTGACGCGTTCCAGGCCGTAGTGGTCGGTATCCAGGATTTCCTGAGCCTGACGCAGGTCTTTTTTGACCTTGCTGCGGGCATTCCACGGCACCTGAACCATCCACTCGATGTAGCCGCGCACGACGGTCGCTTCAGCCGACATTGGAGACATCATTTTCAGCTTCTGCAGTTCTGCTTCGGCTTTCTCTTTCGCCTCTTTCGGCATCTTCGCCGCGTCGATCTTACGCTTCAGCGCTTCGTTTTCATCCGGCGCGTCGTCCATCTCGCCCAGCTCTTTCTGAATCGCCTTCATTTGCTCATTCAGATAGTACTCACGCTGAGACTTCTCCATCTGCTTTTTCACGCGGTTACGAATGCGCTTCTCAACCTGCAGCAGATCGATTTCAGACTCCATCATCGCCATCAGGTATTCCAGACGTTCGTTAACGTCGGACATTTCCAGCACGGACTGTTTGTCAGCCAGCTTCAGCGGCATGTGCGCAGCGATGGTATCCGCCAGACGTGCAGGATCATCGATGCTGTTCAGCGACGTCAGCACTTCTGGTGGAATTTTCTTATTCAGCTTGATATAGCCTTCAAACTGGCTGATTGCGGTGCGCACGAGCACTTCCTGTTCGCGTTCATCAAGCTGAGGCGAATCAAGGTACTCTGCCTTAGCAGAGAAGTGTTCGCCATTGTCAGACAGGGTGGTAATACGCGCACGCTGCAGCCCTTCCACCAGCACCTTCACGGTGCCGTCAGGCAGCTTCAGCATCTGCAAAATAGAGGCCACGGTCCCGACGGTGAAAAGATCGTTTACACCCGGCTCATCCGTTGATGCTTCTTTCTGCGCCACCAGCATGATTTTTTTATCATGATCCATAGCGGCTTCGAGGCAACGGATAGATTTTTCCCGCCCTACAAATAAGGGTATGACCATGTGCGGATAAACCACCACATCGCGCAACGGCAATACGGGGATTTCAATGCGTTCAGAACGCTCAGGATTCATAGAGCTCTCTCTTAGTTTAGTGTCCGCCAGGTAAGCTGGTCATGTCACAGTGCTTCACATAACCATTAACATGTATCCAGTATATGGGGATGTTTCCCACACATTCAACGCTATGAACACGGAAAAAGTAAAGGGGAGATAAAATCCCCCCTTTTTGATTAACTGCTTGTATGATTTGGTGAATTATTCGCCAGATGCCTGCTGGGCTTCCGGTTTACCGTAAATCAGCAGCGGCTTGGATTGGCCACCAATCACGGACTCGTCGATAACCACTTTTTCAACATCTTCCATCGACGGCAGATCGTACATAGTGTCGAGCAGTGCCGCTTCAACGATAGAACGCAGGCCGCGCGCACCGGTTTTACGGATCATCGCTTTCTTCGCAATTGCGTCCAGCGCTTCGTCACGGAATTCCAGGTCAACGCCTTCCAGATTGAACAGCGCCTGATACTGCTTGGTCAGCGCATTTTTCGGCTCTTTCAGGATCTGAATCAGCGCCTCTTCACTCAGCTCATTCAGCGTTGCCACAACCGGCAGACGGCCAATGAACTCAGGGATCAGACCAAATTTGATCAGATCTTCAGGCTCAACCTGCGAAAGCAATTCGCCTTCGTTGGCTTTCTCGGACTTCGCCTTCACCGTTGCGCCAAAACCAATGCCGGAGCCGGTTTCAACACGGTGGGAGATCACTTTATCCAGGCCTGCAAACGCACCGCCGCAGATGAACAGGATCTTGGAAGTATCAACCTGCAGGAACTCCTGCTGCGGATGTTTGCGTCCACCCTGCGGCGGAACGGCGGCAACCGTACCTTCGATCAGCTTCAGCAACGCCTGCTGCACGCCTTCACCCGATACGTCACGGGTAATGGACGGGTTGTCTGATTTACGGGAGATCTTGTCGATCTCATCAATGTAAACAATCCCGCGCTGGGCTTTTTGTACGTCGTAATCGCACTTCTGCAGCAGCTTCTGAATGATGTTCTCAACGTCTTCACCCACATAACCGGCTTCGGTCAGTGTGGTGGCATCCGCCATGGTAAACGGAACATCAAGCAGGCGCGCCAGCGTTTCCGCCAGCAGCGTTTTACCGGAGCCGGTTGGCCCGATCAGCAGAATGTTGCTTTTGCCCAGTTCCACGCCATTGCTGGTGTCGCCGTTACGCAGACGTTTGTAGTGGTTATATACCGCCACCGCCAGCACTTTCTTGGCCTGCTCCTGACCGATGACATAGTCGTCAAGGTGATGACGAATCTCATGCGGCGTTGGCAATGCGCTACGCTCACGGTGCGGCGCAACTTCTTTAATCTCTTCGCGAATGATGTCGTTACATAAATCGACACATTCGTCGCAGATATACACGGACGGCCCGGCAATCAGTTTACGCACTTCATGCTGGCTTTTGCCGCAAAAAGAGCAGTACAGCAGTTTGCCCGAACCATCTTTGCGTTTATCTGTCATGAGTCCAAACCTCTTTTTAAGTTCTTTGTGCCGCACATGACGACGCAAATGCCATTCTAAGACGCAAGCTGCATTAAGCAGCGTGCCGCCCTACTTTAGTATAGCGGCACACTCGCGTCGCGGGCATCAATTACGATGGGTCAATACGGAGTCGACTAAGCCGTACTCAACTGCCTCTGGAGCAGAGAGGAAGCGATCGCGCTCGGTATCGCGCTCGATCTGCTCAAGAGATTGACCTGTATGCTGCGCCATAAGTTCATTCATGCGCGCTTTTACTTTCAGAATTTCGCGGGCGTGGATTTCGATATCCGTCGCCTGCCCCTGGTAACCACCCAGCGGCTGGTGAATCATCACGCGGGAGTTAGGCAGGCAGAAACGCTTACCTTTCGCCCCTGCGGTTAACAGGAAGGCCCCCATGGATGCAGCCTGACCCATACAGATAGTGCTGACATCTGGCTTGATGAACTGCATGGTGTCATAAATGGACATGCCCGCCGTAATCACACCGCCAGGCGAGTTGATGTACAGGTAAATGTCTTTTTCCGGGTTTTCCGCTTCCAGGAACAGCATCTGCGCCACGATCAGGTTAGCCATATGGTCTTCTACCTGGCCGGTCAGAAAGATAACGCGTTCCTTGAGCAGACGGGAATAGATATCGAAAGAACGCTCACCACGTGAGGTCTGTTCAATAACCATTGGCACCAGCGCCATATGGGGTGCAAAGTTATCTCGTTCGCCACTGTATGACATTTCCGTCTCCTGGTTCAAAATTGAAAACACCTGCTGTACTGATTGTAACCTTATGGACGGATTATCAGCCAGTCTCAATCATCGTGATTACACACTTATGGGGTTCGCCACGCCCTATTTCAAGCATAACAACCTTTTGTTGTAACGCTAACACTGAAAGGGCGTTTTAGCACCCTTCAAGAACCCAAGCTGCGATAAAAAAAACCCGTCGCCGGAGGGCAACGGGTTTTTTGTTCAAACTTTAAACCGTTAGGGCGAAATTACGCCTGCTGGTTCATCAGTTCGTTGAAAGAGGTCGCTTTTTCGGTCACTTTCGCTTTCGCCAGTACCGCTTCAACAGCCTGCTCTTCCAGGGCGACGTTGCGCATGTTGTCCATCAGCTCTTTGTTCTTGCCGTAGAACTCGATCACTTCTGATGGATCTTCGTATGCAGACGCCATCTCTTCGATCAGGCCTTTTACACGCTCTTCGTCAGCTTTCAGCTCGTGGGTACGAATCACTTCGCCCAGCAGCAGGCCAACAACCACACGGCGTTTCGCTTGCTCTTCAAACAGCTCGCGCGGCAGTTCCATCGCTTGCTGCTGGTTGCCACCGAAACGCTGTGCAGCCTGACGGCGCAGTACGTCGATTTCGCTGTCGATCAGAGCAGCAGGAACGTCGATGTCGTTCGCTTTTACCAGACCTTCAATCGCCTGAGATTTCACACGGTTACGCACAGCGCCGTTCAGCTCGCGCTCCATGTTTTTACGCACTTCGGTACGCAGGCCAGCAACAGAACCATCTTCAACGCCGAAACGCTTGATGAACTCTTCAGTCAGTTCTGGCAGTTCGCGCTCTTCCACTTTTTTCAGGTTGATGACGAACTTCGCTGCTTTACCTTTCAGGTTTTCAGCGTGGTATTCTTCCGGGAAGGTCACGTCGATGGTGAACTCTTCGCCAGCCTTGTGGCCTTTGATACCGTCTTCGAAGCCTGGGATCATACGACCCTGGCCCATTGCCAGTACGAAGTCAGACGCTTTGCCGCCTTCGAACTCTTCGCCATCAACAGAACCGGTGAAGTCGATGGTTACGCGGTCTTCCGCGTCAACAGCGCCTTCTTTCTCTTTCCAGTTCGCCTGCTGCTTGCGCAGGGTGTCCAGCATGCCGTCAACGTCTTCGTCAGTTACGGAAACAATCGGTTTTTCAACTTCGATAGATTCCAGACCTTTCAGCTCAACTTCCGGATACACTTCGAACTCTACGGAGTAGGTGAAGTCTTCGCCCAGTTTGTATTCGCCTGGCACGTAGTTTGGTGCGCCAGCCGGATTGATTTTTTCTTTGATGATCGCGTCGATAAAGTTGCGGCTCATCAGTTCACCCAGCACATCCTGACGCACGGAAGCGCCATAACGCTGAGCAACAACATTCATTGGTACTTTGCCCTTACGGAAGCCGTCAATACGTACTTTTTTTGCTACGTTGACCAGCTCGCTTTTCACAGCAGTTTCGATGCTGTCAGCAGCGATAGTAATCGTTACACGGCGGCCAAGGCCTTGAGTGGTTTCAACTGAAACTTGCATCTTGTTACCTCAAAAAAATCACAGTGCTCGGTCAACTCTGAATCTGTCTGTTATACCGGGATGCTCTCTTAGTGCAGATTCACATTCCCTGTCGCCAGAATCATCCCGAAGACATTCATTAAGACGCGGCATTATAGCGGCATCACTTAGGTGAGTCGAGAACGGTTGGGGCATGTTGCTGCGGCTTTTTTCACACTTTAAGGCTATTTTTAGCCTTAAAATCGCACCATCCGCTCAAAACTCAGACAAAACAAAACGGCCCGAAGGCCGTTTTGAGGAAATCTGTAAGCAACATACTGGAAAAGCTCCGGCCGTTGCAAATCCGATTTATCAGGCGATAGTGCCGGCACCTCGACAGGGCGGCGACGCGAAAACCGTATCCTGCAAGCCTTCCCATTCCTTAATGGTGTAGGTATGCAGTGCCAGCGCATGCACGGTTGTGGAGAGTTCTTCCGTCAAGGTGCTGTAGATCAGGCGATGTCGGTTCAGGAAACGTTCTCCCGTGAAGCGATCGCTAACCAGAACCACTTTAAAGTGGCTTTCAGAACCTGCCGGCACGTTATGACGATAGCTTTCGTCGACGACTTCGAGGAACACAGGGTTGAACGCTGCCCTTAATTTTTCTTCTATCTGTTCACGTATCATCATGAAATTACTCCTCCGACAACGCTGAGATGTCACCCATCCCTTTAAATATTAGCCGCTTTTACCGTTTCCATTACACCTTGACAACAAATATTTAGCTTTCGTCTAATTTTCTCATTCAAACGAATGAAGTTCACTGTGAGACTCATACCTTTCATCATTCGCGGGAGGAGAAAAAGGGTGAGCTGGTCAGTTTTCAGACAAGACGATGAATTTACATGCGTTGACCACTTCCCCTGACCGTTGTCGATGTTATGATGGCGGCAATTTCTCTTTCTTTATGCTTACGATTCGTTGAGAACCTGAAAATGTTAAAAAAACTCTTCTTTCCGTTGGTAGCCCTTTTTATGCTGGCAGGCTGTGCGACTCCGCCTACCACTATTGATGTCTCACCAAAAATCACTCTGCCTCAGCAGGACCCTAGCCTGATGGGCGTCACCGTGAGCATTAACGGTGCCGATCAGCGTCAGGACCAGGCTCTGGCAAAAGTGACCCGCGATAACCAGCAGGTTACCCTCACCGCGTCCCGCGACCTGCGCTTCCTGCTGCAGGAAGTGCTTGAGAAGCAAATGACCGCTCGCGGCTACATGATTGGCCCAAGCGGCGCGGTTGATCTGCAGATCATCGTCAACAACCTTTATGCAGACGTGTCTCAGGGCAACGTGCGCTACAACATCGCGACCAAAGCGGATATCGCCATCATTGCCACCGCGAAAAACGGTAACAAGATGACGAAAAACTACCGCGCCAGCTACTCCGTTGAAGGCGCGTTCCAGGCATCCAACCAGAACATTGCTAACGCCGTTAACAGCGTGCTGACGGATACCATCGCCGATATGGCGCAGGACACCAGCATTCACGATTTTATCAAGCAGAACGCACGTTAATCCTGCTTACTGACCCGGTGCTTCACCGGGTCAGTTCATAAAACCATGTCCAGTCACTACTTACGCATTTTCCAGCAACCGAAATCAGCGATTCTGCTGATCCTCGGCTTTGCCTCCGGTTTACCCCTCGCGCTCACCTCCGGCACGCTTCAGGCGTGGATGACGGTCGAGAACATCGATCTCAAAACCATTGGTTTCTTCTCGCTGGTCGGTCAGGCTTATGTCTTTAAGTTCCTGTGGTCGCCGGTGATGGATCGCTATACGCCGCCGTTCCTGGGACGTCGTCGCGGCTGGTTAGTGATGACGCAGGTCCTGCTGCTGCTGGCGATTGCGGCGATGGGCTTCCTTGAACCGACCACACAGCTTCGCTGGATGGCCGCGCTTGCGGTGGTGATAGCCTTCTGTTCCGCCTCCCAGGATATTGTGTTTGACGCCTGGAAGACGGACGTCTTACCCGCCGAGGAGCGCGGGGCCGGTGCGGCCATCAGCGTGCTGGGCTATCGCCTCGGGATGCTGGTCTCCGGCGGCCTGGCGCTGTGGCTGGCCGACCGTTACCTCGGCTGGCAGGGCATGTACTGGCTGATGGCCGCCCTGCTGATCCCCTGCATTATCGCAACGCTCTTTGCTCCCGAACCGAGTGACGTCATTCCGGTCCCCCGCTCACTGGAACAGGCCGTGGCCGAACCGCTGCGCGACTTCTTTGGCCGTAACAATGCCTGGCTGATCCTGCTGCTCATCGTCCTTTATAAGCTGGGTGATGCCTTTGCCATGAGCCTGACCACCACCTTCCTGATCCGCGGCGTCGGTTTTGATGCCGGGGAAGTGGGTGTGGTGAATAAAACGCTGGGGCTGTTTGCGACCATCGTCGGCGCACTTTATGGCGGCGTACTGATGCAGCGCCTGACGCTTTTCCGCGCGCTGCTGATCTTCGGCATTCTTCAGGGCGCCTCTAACGCCGGTTACTGGCTGCTGTCGATTACCGACAAACATACGATCAGCATGGCCGCAGCGGTGTTCTTCGAAAACCTCTGCGGCGGCATGGGGACGGCGGCGTTTGTTGCCCTGCTGATGACCCTGTGCAATAAGTCATTTTCCGCCACGCAGTTCGCTCTGCTCTCGGCGCTCTCGGCCGTTGGCCGCGTGTACGTAGGCCCAATTGCCGGCTGGTTTGTGGAAGCCCACGGCTGGCCAACGTTTTATCTCTTCTCGGTCGCGGCTGCCGTGCCGGGGATTTTATTATTGCTGGTGTGTCGCCAGACGCTGGAATATACCCAGCGGACAGAACACTTTATGCCGCGCACTGAATATCATCGCGCCTACCGTTTTGCGTTACGTCTGTTAATGACGGGCTGCGCCGCGCTGGCGCTCTGGCTTGTGGTACTTATTGTTAACGCCAGTACGTCTCTGGCGCTCCCCCTCGAAGCCCTTCTGCTGGACGCCGGAGCCCTGCTGGCCATCGCCGGGATCCTGACGGGCGGTCTGCTCGATTTTATGGCATTGCGTAAAACGCAGATGACCTGAAGAAAAAGCGAAAGGTTATTTCCCGTTGTAATCACTAACCGAAATTATAACGGCGAAATAGCCATCAGCCGCTAAAAAAATATTTGTTGTTTTGTGCGGGATAGGATTTGGAAATTATTGGAGCCGGTTCCAAATTGCTATTTTTCATTAAACGATTCAGCATTGGAAAGTTTGATTTTTCGTTTTTTAGATGTCTTTTTATTGATAATTAATTGTTAATTTTTTGTTTATTTTTAACAATGGTTATACCAATTGCCCCTTTTAGGTTATGCTTGGGGGTCCTTTCGTTATAAAGCCCATCTCATGCGGCTTCGGTCATAAAAACCGACATAATCTGCAACACTTGTGACACGTGCGGCAGAACCCGGTAACACCTTCCTGACACAGGCCTAATGATGTTTACAGTAATGTAACCTTCCCGTAAAATGCCCGCACACTTTAAACGCCACCAGACTCCCGTGGAATTGAGGTCGTTAAATGAGACTCAGGAAATACAATAAAAGTTTGGGATGGTTGTCATTATTCGCAGGTACTGTATTACTCAGTGGCTGCGATTCTGCACTACTAGACCCCAAAGGACAGATTGGACTGGAACAACGTTCACTGATATTGACGGCTTTTGGCCTGATGTTGATTGTGGTTATTCCTGCCATTTTGATGGCTGTTGGTTTCGCCTGGAAGTATCGTGCGAGCAATAAAGATGCGAAGTATAGCCCGAACTGGTCACACTCCAATAAAGTGGAAGCTGTGGTCTGGACGGTGCCTATTCTGATCATCCTGTTCCTTGCCGTACTGACCTGGAAAACCACTCACGCACTTGAGCCAAGCAAGCCGCTGGTTCACGATGAAAAACCTATTACCATTGAAGTGGTCTCCATGGACTGGAAATGGTTCTTCATCTATCCAGAGCAGGGCATTGCTACCGTGAATGAAATCGCCTTCCCGGCGAACACTCCGGTTCAGTTCAAAGTGACCTCCAACTCCGTAATGAACTCCTTCTTCATCCCGCGTCTGGGTAGCCAGATTTACGCGATGGCCGGTATGCAGACGAACCTGCATCTGATCGCGAATGAAGCAGGCACCTACGATGGTATCTCCGCCAGCTATAGCGGCCCGGGCTTCTCAGGTATGAAGTTCAAAGCTATTGCGACGCCGGACCGTGCCGCTTTCGACCAGTGGGTTGAAAAAGCGAAGCAGTCTCCAAACACCATGTCTGACATGGCGGCGTTCGAAAAAGTGGCTGCACCTAGCGAATACAACAAGGTG
This sequence comes from Enterobacter sp. 296B2, assembly GCF_034106185.1. Taxonomy (NCBI): domain Bacteria; kingdom Pseudomonadati; phylum Pseudomonadota; class Gammaproteobacteria; order Enterobacterales; family Enterobacteriaceae; genus Enterobacter; species Enterobacter sp. 296B2. The sequence continues at coordinate 82,503 of NZ_JAWNCA010000002.1, forward strand.
GAGTACTTCTCTAACGTGAAACCTGATTTGTTCAAAGACGTTATTGGCAAATTTATGGATCACGGCAAGAGCATGGACATGACCCAGCCAGAAGGCGAGCACAGCGCGCATGAAGGTATGGAAGGCATGGACATGAGCCACGCGGAAACCGCTCACTAAGGGGCCGAGGAAGAAAATGTTCGGAAAATTGACACTGGATGCAGTGCCCTACCATGAACCGATTATCATGGTTACGGTGGCTGCAATTATCATTGGTGGCGCGGCCTTAGTTGGCCTGATCACTTACTTCGGTAAGTGGAGCTACCTGTGGAATGAGTGGCTGACTTCGGTTGACCACAAAAAACTCGGTATCATGTACTGCATCGTCGGTATCGTCATGTTAATTCGTGGCTTTGCGGATGCGATCATGATGCGTAGCCAGCAGGCACTCGCATCTGCGGGCGAAGCCGGCTTCCTGCCGCCGCACCACTACGATCAGATCTTTACCGCTCACGGCGTTATCATGATCTTCTTCGTGGCGATGCCGCTGGTAATCGGTCTGATGAACGTCGTCGTTCCGCTGCAAATTGGTGCGCGCGACGTGGCGTTCCCGTTCCTGAACAACCTGAGCTTCTGGTTCACCGTTGTCGGCGTTATCCTGGTTAACCTGTCACTGGGTGTGGGCGAATTCGCGCAGACCGGCTGGCTGGCGTACCCGCCGCTGTCGGGAATTGAGTACAGTCCGGGTGTCGGTGTTGACTACTGGATTTGGGCGCTTCAGCTCTCCGGTGTCGGTACGACCCTGACCGGTATCAACTTCTTCGTGACCATCCTGAAGATGCGTGCTCCTGGTATGACGATGTTCAAGATGCCGGTATTTACCTGGGCATCTCTGTGCGCCAACGTACTGATTATCGCATCGTTCCCAATTCTGACCGTCACCATCGCGCTGCTGACCCTGGACCGCTATCTGGGCACCCATTTCTTCACAAATGATATGGGTGGCAACATGATGATGTACATCAACCTGATTTGGGCCTGGGGTCACCCGGAAGTGTACATCCTGGTTCTGCCTGTCTTCGGTGTGTTCTCCGAAATCGCGGCAACCTTCTCGCGTAAACGCCTGTTTGGTTACACCTCTCTGGTGTGGGCAACCGTGTGTATTACCGTTCTGTCGTTCATCGTTTGGCTGCACCACTTCTTCACCATGGGTGCGGGCGCGAACGTAAACGCCTTCTTCGGTATCACCACCATGATTATCGCCATCCCTACCGGGGTGAAGATCTTCAACTGGCTGTTCACCATGTACCAGGGCCGTATCGTGTTCCACTCAGCAATGCTGTGGACCATCGGCTTCATCGTTACCTTCTCCGTAGGTGGGATGACCGGCGTACTGCTGGCGGTACCGGGCGCTGACTTCGTTCTGCACAACAGTCTGTTCCTGATTGCGCACTTCCATAACGTTATCATCGGCGGCGTGGTCTTCGGCTGCTTCGCTGGCGTAACCTACTGGTGGCCAAAAGCGTTCGGCTTCACGCTGAACGAAAAATGGGGTAAACGCGCGTTCTGGTTCTGGATCATTGGCTTCTTCGTGGCGTTTATGCCGCTGTACGTGCTGGGCTTCATGGGTATGACCCGTCGTCTGAGCCAGCAGATCGATCCGCAGTTCCACCCAATGCTGATGGTTGCAGCGGGCGGTGCAGCGCTGATTGCATGCGGTATTCTGTGCCAGCTGATTCAGTACTACGTGTCCATCCGTGACCGTAACCTGAACCGCGACCTGACCGGTGACCCATGGGGTGGCCGTACGCTGGAGTGGGCAACCTCTTCTCCACCGCCGTTCTATAACTTTGCCGTAGTGCCGCACATTCACGAGCGTGATGCCTTCTGGGAAATGAAAGAAAAAGGTGAAGCGTACAAGCAACCTGAGCATTACGAAGAGATCCATATGCCGAAAAACAGCGCTGCGGGCATCGTGATTGCCGCTTTCGCAACGGTATTTGGTTTCGCAATGATCTGGCACATCTGGTGGATGGCGATTGTTGGCTTCGCCGGCATCGTAATCAGCTGGATTGTGAAGAGCTTTGACGAGGACGTGGACTACTACGTACCAGTCCGTGAAGTTGAAAAGCTGGAAAATCAGCATTTCGACGAGATTTCTAAAGCGGGGCTGAAAAATGGCAACTGATACTCTGGCGCACTCAACTGCCCACGCGCATGAACATGCGCACCACGATACAGGACCGACGAAAGTCTTCGGTTTCTGGATCTACCTGATGAGCGACTGCATTCTGTTCTGCTGTCTGTTCGCGACCTATGCCGTTCTGGTGAACGGCACAGCGGGCGGCCCGACCGGCAAGGACATCTTTGAACTGCCGTTCGTTCTGGTTGAAACCGCACTGCTGTTATTCAGCTCCATCACCTACGGCATGGCGGCTATCGCCATGTACAAAAACAACAAGAGCCAGGTTGTCTCCTGGCTGGCGTTGACCTGGCTGTTTGGTGCTGGCTTTATCGGGATGGAAATCTATGAATTCCATCACCTGATTATGGAAGGCTTCGGCCCGGATCGCAGTGGCTTCCTGTCCGCGTTCTTCGCGCTGGTGGGTACCCACGGTCTGCACGTGACCTCGGGTCTGATCTGGATGGCAGTACTGATGTTCCAGATCTCCCGCCGCGGCCTGACCAGCACTAACCGTACCCGTATCATGTGCCTGAGCCTGTTCTGGCACTTCCTGGACGTGGTATGGATCTGTGTGTTCTCTGTTGTCTATCTGATGGGGGCGATGTAATGAGTCATTCTAACGATCATGGCGCTTCCCACGGCAGCGTAAAAACCTACATGACAGGTTTCATCCTGTCGATCATCCTGACGGTGATCCCGTTCTGGATGGTGATGAGCGGTTCTGCGTCCAAGCCGGTTATCCTGGGAGCAATCCTGGTAACCGCGGTGATTCAGATTCTGGTGCATCTGGTTTGCTTCCTGCACATGAACACCAAGTCCGATGAAGGCTGGAATATGACCGCCTTTATCTTTACCGTGATTATCATCGCTATCCTGGTAGTCGGTTCCATCTGGATTATGTGGAACCTCAACTACAACATGATGGTTCACTAAGAGCGGCGAGTATGTTTAAGCAATACCTGCAAGTAACGAAACCAGGCATCATCTTTGGCAACCTGATCTCCGTGATCGGAGGGTTCCTGCTGGCCTCTAAAGGCAGCATTGATTACGCCCTCTTTATCTCTACGCTGGTCGGTGTGTCACTGGTTGTTGCGTCCGGTTGTGTATTTAACAACTACATCGACATGGATATCGACAAGAAGATGGAAAGGACCAAAAATCGGGTGCTGGTTAAAGGCCTGATCGCCCCTTCCGTCTCGCTGGTGTACGCCACCTTGCTGGGTATTGCTGGCTTTATGCTGCTGTGGTTTGGTGCTAACCCGCTGGCCTGCTGGCTGGGGGTGATGGGGTTCGTGGTGTATGTAGGCGTCTACAGCCTGTATATGAAACGTCACTCCGTCTACGGCACGCTGATTGGTTCTCTCTCCGGCGCTGCGCCGCCGGTAATTGGCTACTGCGCGGTCACGAACGAGTTCGACAGCGGTGCGCTGATCCTGCTGGCTATCTTTAGCCTGTGGCAGATGCCGCACTCCTATGCCATCGCGATTTTCCGCTTTAAGGATTATCAGGCAGCGAACATCCCGGTTCTGCCGGTCGTGAAGGGCATTTCGGTTGCCAAGAACCACATCACGCTCTACATCATCGCTTTTGCCGTGGCAACGCTGATGCTCTCTCTGGGTGGCTACGCCGGGTATAAATATCTGGCGGTAGCGGCTGCGGTGAGCGTCTGGTGGCTCGGTATGGCCCTGCGCGGATACAAAGTGGAAGATGACAAAGTCTGGGCGCGCAAGCTGTTTGTGTTCTCTATCGTTGCTATCACTTCACTGTCCGTGATGATGTCCGTAGACTTTATGGTGCCGGATTCACATAACCTGCTGACTTACGTCTGGTAAGATTCGCAGGTGAATAAAAGGGTGCTTCGGCACCCTTTTTTATTCATCAAATCCATTAATAACGCATGTAATATTTGTTAAATAACCCTTTATTTACCCCGCCCCTTCCCCGCACTACACTATGGCCTGCTTTTGAACTGAGGTGGTAATGAACGATTATAAAATGACGCCAGGCGAGCTACGCGCGACCTGGGGCTTAGGGACTGTCTTCTCGCTACGGATGCTCGGCATGTTTATGGTCCTGCCTGTTCTGACCACGTACGGCATGGCGCTGCAGGGGGCCAGCGAGGCGCTGATTGGCCTGGCAATTGGTATTTACGGTCTTGCGCAGGCGATATTTCAAATCCCGTTTGGTCTGCTCTCCGATCGGGTGGGTCGAAAGCCGCTGATTGTCGGCGGTCTGCTTATTTTTGTTCTCGGTAGCGTCATTGCCGCCCTCTCCCACTCCATCTGGGGGATTATTCTTGGTCGCGCCCTCCAGGGCTCCGGCGCGATTGCCGCCGCCGTTATGGCGCTGCTGTCAGACCTTACACGCGAACAGAACCGCACGAAGGCGATGGCGTTTATCGGCGTGAGCTTTGGCGTCACTTTCGCGATTGCGATGGTGCTCGGTCCGATTATCACTCATACGCTCGGCCTGCACGCTCTGTTCTGGATGATTGCCGTGCTGGCGACCATCGGCATTGCCTTAACTCTGTGGGTCGTGCCGGACAGTAAAAACCACGTTCTGAACCGTGAGTCAGGCATGGTCAAAGGCTGCTTCAGCAAAGTGCTCGTTGAGCCACGCCTGCTCAAGCTGAATTTCGGCATTATGTGCCTGCACATTCTGCTGATGTCGACCTTTGTCGCCCTGCCCGGCCAGCTTGCCGCAGCGGGTTTCCCGGCCGCAGAGCACTGGAAAATCTATCTGGTCACGATGCTGATATCTTTTGTCTCCGTCGTGCCATTCATCATCTATGCCGAAGTGAAGCGCAAAATGAAGCGCGTCTTCGTGGGCTGCGTGGCGCTGCTGCTGATAGCCGAGATCGTGCTCTGGGGATCCGGCCCGCACTTCTGGGAGCTGGTTGCTGGCGTACAGCTGTTCTTCCTGGCGTTTAACCTGATGGAAGCGCTGCTGCCGTCGCTTATCAGCAAGGAGTCTCCTGCAGGTTACAAAGGCACGGCGATGGGTATCTACTCCACCAGCCAGTTTCTCGGCGTGGCGATCGGCGGCTCGCTCGGTGGCTGGGTCGACGGCCTGTTTGATTCACAAACCGTGTTTCTCGCGGGCGCGCTGCTGGCGACAGTCTGGCTGCTGGTCGCCAGCACCATGAAAGAGCCGCGCTATGTGAGCAGCCTGCGGGTAGAAATCCCGGATGATGTAGAAATCAGCGATGCGCTGAAGCAGCGTCTGGAAGCAAAAGAAGGCGTGACAGAGGTGTTCATTGTCCCGGAAGAGCGGAGCGCTTACGTCAAAATAGACAGCAAGGTGACCAACCGCTTTGAGGTCGAGCAGGCGCTTAAAGCCTAAAAAAAGCCCGGTTAAACCGGGCTTTTCAGTCTTAATCGCGGAAGTTTTTAAACTGGAACGGCTGCCCCAGATCGCCGCCGCGCACCAGCGCCATCACGGACTGCAGATCGTCGCGGGATTTACCGGTCACGCGAATTTCTTCGCCCTGGATCTGCGCCTGCACCTTCAGCTTGCTGTCTTTGATGAGCTTAACGATCTTCTTCTGCACCGCGCTCTCGATGCCCTGCTTGAGTTTGGCTTCCACAAACCAGTTCTTACCGCTGTGGACAAACTCTTCCGGCACGTCCAGAGATGTCCCTTCAATGCCGCGTTTTAACAGCTTGGCACGCAGAATATCGAGCAGCTGATTCACCTGGAAATCAGACTCGCTCAGCACCTTAATGGTCTTATTTGCGTCGTTCAGCTCAAATGACGCCTCAACGCCACGAAAATCGAAACGTGACTCAACTTCGCGTGTTGCGTTCTCAACGCCGTTGCGAACTTCCTGGATATCAACCTCGGAAACAATATCGAAAGATGGCATCTTTTCTTCTCCCTTCACTTTTGTTGCGTTGCATAATACCCGCTACGAGGCATAACTCAACAGAAGCTTAGCTGTATAATTAAGCTGTAACACCTGGCGCAGTTGCAGGTGAGGAGGAACAATGAAAATTACGGTGCTCGGATGCGGAGCGCTTGGTCAGCTGTGGCTGACCGCGCTGCGCAAGCACGGACATGAGGTTCAGGGCTGGCTGCGCGTGCCCCAGCCCTATTGCAGTGTCAACCTGATTGGTGAAGACGGAAGCATTTTTAACGAGTCCCTCACGGCAAACGATCCTGATTTCCTGGCGCAAAGCGACCTCCTGCTGGTGACGCTCAAGGCGTGGCAGGTTTCAGACGCGGTAAAGACGCTGGCCGCGCAGCTCCCCCCCACGTCCCCCATTCTGCTCCTGCACAATGGTATGGGAACCCTTGATGAGCTGAAAAGCGTCCCGCAGCCTCTGCTGATGGCGACCACCACCCACGCCGCGCGTCGCGACGGCAACATTATCGTGCATGTCGCCAGCGGCGTGACGCACATCGGCCCGGCCAGGACACAGGATGGCGACTACAGCTATCTCGCAGACGTGCTGCAGAAGGTTTTGCCGGACGTGGCATGGCATAACAACATTCACCCTCAGCTGTGGCGTAAGCTTGCGGTAAACTGCGTGATCAACCCGCTGACGGCGCTGTGGAACTGCCCGAACGGTGAGCTGAAAAACCATCCGCAGGAGGTGGCGTCCCTGTGTGCGGAAGTCGCGTCGGTAATTGAGCGAGAAGGCCTGCACACCTCAGCAGAGGATTTGCGCTGTTACGTCGAGCAAGTGATTGAGAGTACGGCTGAGAACATCTCCTCAATGCTGCAGGACGTTCGGGCCTTACGCCACACGGAAATCGACTACATCACGGGATATCTGCTAAAGCGCGCCCGCGCGCACGGCATCGCCGTGCCGGAAAACGCCCGTCTGTATGACCTGGTTAAACGTAAGGAGAGTGAATATGAGCGCGTCAGCACTGATCTGCCTCGCCCCTGGTAGCGAAGAGATGGAAGCGGTCACCACCATTGATTTAATGGTACGTGGCGGCATTAAGGTCACCACCGCCAGCGTTGCCAGCGACGGCAGCCTGGCGATCACCTGTTCCCGAGGGGTGAAAATTCTGGCAGATGCACCGCTTGTTCAGGTTGCTGATGGCGATTACGACATCATCGTGCTGCCCGGCGGCTTAAAAGGCGCGGAATGTTTTCGCGACAGCCCGCTGCTGGTCGAGACCGTGCGTCAGTTTCATCTATCCGGCCGCATTGTCGCGGCAATCTGCGCTGCCGCAGGAACGGTGCTTATTCCGCACGACATTTTCCCCATCGGCAACATGACCGGCTTCCCGGGGCTGAAGGACACCATCCCGGAAGAGCATTGGGTGGATAAACGCGTCGTCTGGGACCCGCGCGTCAACCTGCTGACCAGCCAGGGGCCCGGCACCGCGATTGATTTTGGCTTAAAGATTATTGACCTGCTGGTCGGACGCGAGAAGGCCTACGAAGTGGCGTCATCGCTGGTGATGCCGGCGGGAATTTATAATTATTACGAATAGGTGTTCTCCCTCTCCCCGTGGGAGAGGGTCGGGGTGAGGGCAACAGGCCGCACTCCCCGACAAAACACTACGGGCGATACACCTTCACATTCGCAAAGCCCTGCTCGCGCAGATAAAGCGCCTGCAGGCGGCTCATCACCCCACGCTCACACCACAGCAGATACGTTTTGCTCTGATCGAGGTCGCCAAATTTAGTGCTCAGCTTGTAGAACGGCAGCGAAACCACCTCCACGCCTTCCACCTGCAGCGGCTTGTCATCCTGCTCGTCAATGGAGCGGATATCCAAAATCGCATCGTTAGCGCCGAAACCGCTCACGGTTTCAACTTCAACCACTTCCTGCTCGGTCTGCTGGGCAATCTCGCGGATATCAATGTTGGACGCTTCCGCCACCACTTTTTCCAGAATGCTGAAGTCGAAATTCTCTTCTTCCGCTTCGATCTTCGCCTTCACCGCTTTCACCGTCGGGCTTTTTGAGATCACGCCGCAGTATTCCGGCATGGTACGGGCAAAATCTTCGGTGCCGATTTCGCGCGCCAGGTCGATGATGTGCTCTTTATCGTGGGAGATCAGCGGACGCAGGATCAGCGTATCAGAGACGTTGTCGATCAGACGCAGGTTGGTCAGCGTCTGGCTGGAGACCTGGCCCAGCGCTTCGCCGGTGACCAGCGCCTGCACACCGTAGCGTTCCGCCACTTTGGACGCCGCACGCACCATCATGCGCTTCAGCACCACGCCCATCTGGCCGTCGTCCACTTTCTCAAGGATTTCACCGACCACAGGTTCGAAGTTGATCGCCACAAAACGCACGCGGTGGGAGCTGCCGAAGCGGTTCCACAGGTAATGCGCCACCTGACGTACGCCGATTTCGTGCGCCGCGCCGCCCAGGTTGAAGAAGCAATAGTGCACGCGGCAGCCGCGACGCATCAGCATATAGCTGGAGACGCCGGAGTCGAAGCCGCCGGAGATCAGGGACAATACGTCTTCCTGGGTGCCAATCGGGAAGCCGCCGATGCCTTCATAGCGCCCTTTCACCAGTAGCAGGCGATCGTTTTCGATCTCCAGGTTCACGGTCACGTCCGGGTTGGTCAGACGTACGCGCGCCGTTTCAACGTGCTGGTTCAGACCGCCGCCAACGTAACGTTCCACTTCAATGGAGCTGAATTCGTGCTTGCCGCGACGCTTCACGCGCACGCAGAAGGTTTTGCCTTCGATCTGATCGCGGTACTGGACCAGCGCTTTCTCGAAGATGTCGTGCATATCGCTGAACGGAACATCTTCCACTTCCAGGATATGGTGGATCCCCGGAATACGGGTCAGCGCGTCGCGAATATCCTGACGTTTGTTTTCGTCTTTGGCGCGCACTTCAACGTGGTCCCAGTGGCGCACCACGGCGAGGGTTTCGTCGTAGTGCTTTAATACGTTACGAATGTTCCCGGTGAGAATTTTAATAAAGCGCAAACGCACAGATTGGCTTTTGATGGTGATTTCAGGGAACAATTTAATGATAAACTTCATGGCGGCAATGTTTCTTAGGCAAGCGTATTAAGGCTTGTAATGGAAAAGAGTACAGCAGCCCACACCCGTGGCTGCATCCAGGCGCGCAAGTATACCACCATCGCGCCGCTCCTGTGCACATTGCGCGTTATTTGATAATTGCCCTGAGTCCGTTACCATGTCGGGGCTGAGAATATAAGAGTCAATTCACTATGCCGAAGAAGAACGACGCACCGGCCAGTTTCGAAACTGCGCTGAGTGAACTGGAGCAAATCGTTACCCGTCTTGAGAGCGGCGATCTCCCGCTGGAAGAAGCGCTCAACGAATTCGAGCGCGGCGTGCAGCTGGCGCGCCAGGGGCAGGTCAAACTGCAGCAGGCCGAGCAGCGCGTGCAGATCCTGCTCTCCGACAGCGAAGAGGCGAAAACCACGCCTTTCACACCGGACGCCGAGTAAATGGATTTTGCCAACGAGCTTCAGGCGCGCGTCGTGCGCGCCAACGACGCCCTGCGCCGATTTATTGCGCCACAGCCTTTTCAGAACACTCCACTGGTTGAAGCCATGCACTATGGCGCACTCTTGGGTGGAAAGCGCCTGCGCCCGTTTCTGGTGTACGCCACCGGCAATATGTTTGGTATCAGCGATAACACGCTGGACGCCCCGGCAGCCGCCGTTGAGTGCATTCACGCCTACTCGCTGATTCACGACGATCTTCCGGCGATGGACGACGACGATCTGCGTCGGGGTCAGCCAACCTGCCACATTAAGTTTGGCGAGGCGAATGCCATTCTGGCGGGTGATGCCCTGCAAACGCTGGCGTTCTCCATTCTGAGCGACGCGCCGATGGCGGAAGTAAGCGACCGCGACCGCCTGGCGATGATCTCCGAACTGGCGATGGCCAGCGGTGTGGCCGGCATGTGCGGCGGTCAGGCGCTGGATCTTGAAGCGGAAGGACGTCAGGTTAATCTGGAACAGCTGGAGCGTATTCACCGCCATAAGACGGGCGCGCTTATTCGTTCCGCCGTTCGCCTGGGCGCGCTGAGCGCGGGTGAGCAAGGGCGCAAAGCCCTGCCGATTCTGGACAGATACGCAGAAAGTATCGGTCTGGCATTCCAGGTTCAGGATGACATTCTGGATGTGGTGGGCGATACTGCAACATTGGGTAAACGTCAGGGTGCCGACCAGCAGCTTGGCAAAAGTACCTACCCCGCCCTGCTGGGACTTGAGCAAGCCCAACGTAAAGCCCGGGATCTGATTGACGATGCCCGCCGGTCGCTGAATGAGCTGGCCGCGCAATCGCTGGATACCTCGGCACTGGAAGCGCTAGCGGACTATATAATCCAGCGTAATAAATAAACAATATATCTCGATGAGCCTTTGATGAGTTTTGATATTGCCAAATACCCGACACTGGCGTTAGTTGACTCCACCCAGGAGTTACGTCTGTTGCCGAAAGAGAGCCTGCCGAAGCTGTGCGACGAGCTGCGTCGCTACCTGCTCGACAGCGTAAGCCGCTCCAGCGGCCATTTCGCCTCCGGGCTTGGCACGGTAGAGCTGACCGTGGCGCTGCACTACGTCTATAACACGCCGTTCGATCAGCTTATCTGGGACGTGGGCCACCAGGCCTATCCGCACAAAATTCTGACCGGACGTCGCGATAAAATTGGCACTATTCGCCAGAAAGGCGGCCTGCACCCCTTCCCGTGGCGCGGAGAGAGCGAGTATGACGTACTGAGCGTCGGCCACTCCTCGACCTCCATTTCTGCGGGCATCGGTATTGCCGTTGCCGCCGAAAAAGAGAACAAGCAGCGCCGCACCGTCTGCGTGATTGGCGACGGTGCCATTACCGCCGGTATGGCCTTCGAGGCCATGAACCACGCGGGCGACATCAAGCCGGACATGCTGGTTATCCTTAACGATAACGAAATGTCGATCTCCGAAAACGTCGGCGCGCTGAACAACCATCTTGCGCAGCTGCTTTCAGGCAAGCTCTACTCCTCGCTGCGCGAAGGCGGCAAAAAAGTTTTCTCCGGCGTACCGCCGATTAAAGAGTTGCTCAAACGCACCGAAGAACACATCAAAGGTATGGTCGTACCGGGCACCCTGTTTGAAGAGCTGGGCTTTAACTATATTGGCCCGGTTGACGGCCATGACGTGCTGGGTCTGGTGACCACGCTCAAGAACATGCGCGACCTGAAAGGCCCGCAGTTCCTGCACATCATGACCAAAAAAGGGCGTGGCTACGAGCCGGCGGAAAAAGATCCGATCACCTTCCACGCGGTGCCGAAATTCGATCCGTCCAGCGGCTGTCTGCCAAAAAGCAGCGGCGGCATGCCGAGCTATTCCAAAATTTTCGGCGACTGGCTGTGCGAAACCGCAGCGAAAGACAACAAGCTGATGGCGATCACTCCGGCCATGCGTGAAGGCTCCGGCATGGTGGAGTTCTCCAGAAAATACCCTGACCAGTATTTCGACGTTGCTATTGCCGAGCAGCATGCGGTGACGTTTGCAGCTGGCCTGGCGATTGGCGGCTACAAGCCGGTTGTCGCTATCTATTCCACCTTCCTGCAGCGCGCCTACGATCAGGTTATCCACGACGTGGCCATCCAGAAGCTGCCGGTGCTGTTTGCTATCGACCGCGCGGGCATCGTCGGTGCCGACGGCCAGACGCACCAGGGCGCGTTCGATCTCTCCTTCCTGCGCTGTATCCCGGATATGGTTGTCATGACGCCAAGCGACGAGAACGAATGTCGTCAGATGCTGTTTACCGGCTACCACTATCAGGATGGCCCAAGCGCGGTTCGCTACCCGCGCGGCAATGCAGTGGGCGTCGAGCTGCTGCCGCTGGAAAAACTGCCGATCGGTAAAGGTCTGGTGAAGCGTCGCGGTGAGAAAGTGGCGATCCTGAACTTCGGCACGCTGATGCCGGAGGCGGCGAAAGCGGCTGAAACGCTGAACGCTACCCTGGTGGACATGCGCTTTGTGAAGCCGCTGGATGAGTCCCTGATCCTGAATATGGCTGAGACGCACGACGTGCTGGTCACGCTGGAAGAAAACGCCATTATGGGCGGCGCGGGCAGCGGCGTGAATGAGGTGCTGATGGCAAACCGTAAGGCCGTTCCTGTGCTGAACCTCGGCCTGCCGGACTACTTCATTCCGCAAGGCACCCAGGACGAAGCGCGCGCGGCGATTGGCCTGGACGCTGCCGGTATCGAAGCCAAAATCCGCAGCTGGCTGGCATAACCCCTCCCCCTTTTCCGCTCCTGCTATGCTTAAACCTCATGTTTAAAACAGCAGGAGCGGAACCGTGCAATACACAACATTAGGAAAAACCGACCTTAGCGTTTCCCGGCTTTGCCTGGGCTGCATGACCTTTGGCGAGCCGGATCGGGGAAATCACGCCTGGACGCTGCCGGAAGAGAGCAGCCGCCCGATAATCAAACGCGCCATCGAGGGCGGCATTAACTTCTTTGACACCGCCAACAGCTACTCCGACGGCAGCAGCGAGGAGATTGTCGGCCGCGCCCTGCGCGATTTTGCCCGCCGGGATGACATCGTCGTTGCCACCAAGGTCTACTATCCAGTGGGCGACCTGGCTGAGGGCCTGTCTCGCGCGCAGATCCTGCGCTCCATTGATGACAGCCTCAGACGCCTGAACATGGATTACGTCGACCTGCTGCAAATTCACCGCTGGGATTACAACACGCCGATCGAGGAGACGCTTGAGGCGCTCAACGACGTGGTGAAAGCTGGTAAGGCACGCTATATCGGCGCGTCGTCTATGCACGCGTCGCAGTTTGCTCAGGCGCTGGATCTCCAGGCGAAGCATGGATGGGCGCGCTTTGTCACCATGCAGGATCACTACAACCTGATCTACCGGGAAGAAGAACGCGAGATGCTGCCGCTGTGCCATCAGGAAGGCGTGGCGGTGATCCCGTGGAGCCCGCTGGCGCGCGGTCGATTAACCCGCCCGTGGGGAGAAACCACGGCTCGTCTGGTATCGGATGAAGTGGGAAAAAATCTTTATTCCGGTACCGAAGCCAGCGATGCGTTAATTGCCGAACGGTTAGCCGGAATTGCCGATGATACCGGCGCCACCCGCGCGCAGGTGGCGCTGGCTTGGCTGTTGGGCAAGCGCGGGGTTGCGGCACCGATTATCGGCACATCGCGGGAAGAACAGCTGGATGAGCTGCTGAATGCGGTTGATATCACGCTTACGCCGGAGCAGGTTGCCGAGCTGGAAACGCCGTATCAGCAGCATCCGGTGGTGGGGTTTAAATAAGCCCTCACCCTAACCCTCTAATCCGTAGGCCGGGTAAGGCGTAGCCGCCACCCGGCAATACAGAGGCACAAACTCACGCGAAGTGATCGTACCCTTTCCAGTCCAGCGTAACGGGCGCACCGTCTTTCACAAACTTCAGCCCTTCACTCTCCGGCATGATCTGACCGATACAGGTAAATTTCGCGCCGAGGTGCGCTAATGCCACGTCGAGCGTTCCGCGGTTCAGCTCCGGAACGGTAAAGCACAGCTCATAATCTTCGCCACCGGACAGCGCCCAGCGCAGCGCCTGCTCAGGCTCTACATGGCGAAGCAGTTGCTCAGACAGCGGGAAGAGATCCAGGTCAACGCGCGCGCCTACGCCGCTGGCCTTCAGGATATGCCCGAGGTCTGAGATCAGCCCGTCAGAGAGATCGATAGCCGAGCTGGCCCGCTCTCGCAGTGCCTGACCGTGCAGAATGCGCGGCGTTGGGCGCAGGTGGCGTTTCACCAGATATGCCGCATCGTCAGCGTCCTTCACGGTTAAGCGATCCTGAAGGATCGCCAGCCCTGCCGCGCTATCTCCCGGCGTACCGGTCACATAGATCCAGTCGCCCGGTTTAGCGCCCGAGCGCTTCAGCGCGCGACCGAGCGGCACATAGCCGTGGATCGCCAGCGTCATAGACAGCGGCCCGGCAGTGGTATCGCCGCCAATCAGCTGCATATCGTAGTAGTTCAACTGCTCAAACAGCGCATCGCTAAAGGCTTCCAGCCAGACTTCATCCACCTCTGGTAGCGTCAGAGCCAGCGTCAGCCAGGCAGGATCGGCCCCCATCGCCGCCAGATCGCTGACGTTCACCGCCAGGGCTTTATACGCCAGATCGGCAGGATCGATATCGGGCAGGAAATGACGTCCGCACACCAGGGTGTCGGTGCTGATTGCCAGCGTCTGCTTTTCAGGAATATTGAGAAGTGCACAGTCATCGCCAATGCCGGTTTCAACATCAAGACGAGAGGTTCTGACACGGTCGAAATAACGGGCAATCAGGGAGAATTCGCCGCATGCCATACGTTATGCCTCAGCAAATAAAAGAAAAAACCGGAGCCGCACTGCCCGTCAGGCAATGCAGGACTCCGGTTTGCGGATCACTTTTTGTGGGGACGGATCGCAGGTGCTGCTTTATCAAGTACGCCGTTAACAAACTTGTGGCTGTCTTCAGCGCCGAAGGTTTTCGCCAGTTCGATCGCTTCGTTGATGGCCACTTTGTACGGGACATCATCACGTTTAGACAGCTCAAACAGCGCGATACGCAACACTGCTTTTTCCACCTGGCCCAGCTCTTCGAGCAGACGGGATAGGTATGGCTTCATCAGGCCATCGAGATACGCGCTATTAGTCGCCACTCCCGACAGCAGTTCACGGAAGTACAGAACGTCAACGTCTTTCACGTCCTGTTCTGACAGGAACTGGTATTCAACATCAGCGATGTCGTTCTGGGACAACTGCCAGGAGTAAAGTGCCTGGACGGCACATTCACGGGCGCGGCGACGAGCAGCAGGTTTCACGGAATTCCCCTTACAAAAAAATCAGGCCTTGATGGCTTTCAATACATTGATCATTTCAAGCGCGGTCAGTGCAGCTTCTGCACCTTTGTTACCGGCTTTGGTGCCAGCACGTTCGATGGCTTGTTCAATACTTTCGGTGGTCAGCACGCCGAACGCGACAGGAATTTCAGCATCCTGCGCAACGTGTGCCAGACCGTTGCTTGCACCGCCCGCAACGTATTCGAAGTGCGCAGTGCCGCCACGAATAACAGTACCCAGCGCAATCACCGCGTCGTATTTACCGGTTTTCGCCAGCGCGCCCGCCGCCAGTGGCAGTTCATAAGCGCCTGGAACCCAAACAACGGTAATGTTGTCATCTTTAACCTGGCCGATACGTTTCAGGGCGTCAATCGCACCTTCCAGCAGGCTGTCGTTGATGAAGTTGTTGAAACGCGCAATGGTGATGGCGACGCGAGCGTCCGGGGTAGCTACAGCAGCTTCAATAATGTTCATACTCTTCCTTTACGGGTTCATTTGGCCCCGCAGGGGGGCGGATTTTATCATAATACTTTGCGCACTGCTTCCCTATTTCGGGAGCAATTACGCTGTCGTTAAATGGAGGCAGACATCCGGACCCACCGGACGAATCTCGCTGAATGTAAGTTGCGGTGCGTCGGCCAGTTTTTCAAGGCCGGGCAGCACAAACAAGCCGCGCGCGTCGTGACCTAACAGTTTAGGTGCAACGTAGACGAGCAGTTCATCCACCAGCCCCGCCTGAAGCAGCGCGCCGGCAAGCGTCGGGCCAGCTTCGACCCAGATGCTGTTCACCTGCTGCTTGCCGAGCAGCATCATCAGCACCACCAGATCCAGATGCCCGTTATGCTCCGGCACCATAACGCTGCGCACGCCTTCCGGCCAGTCGCGCGTATCTTCCCTCGTGCGCGCAATCCAGGTTTCACCCGGCTGCTGGACGATGCGGTGCTGCGGCGTTACGCGGTTCTGGCTATCAATAACAATACGCAGCGGCTGACGCAGGTTCTCCTGCGGATAAAGCGCCTGGGTATCGGCATTCAGTTCATCCCAGCGCACGGTCATGGCCGGATCGTCAGCCAGGACCGTTTCACTGCTGGTGAGGATAGCATGGCTTTGCGCGCGCAGACGTTGCACATCGCGCCTTGCCTGTGGCGAAGTTACCCACTGGCTTTCGCCGTTTGCCATCGCCGTACGGCCGTCCAGCGAGGCGCCCAGCTTGAGCTGAATATACGGGAACCCTGTGCGCATGCGCTTCAGGAAGCCTTTGTTGAGGGCTTCGGCGTCCTGCATCATCAGCCCATGGCTGACGTCAATCCCTTCCTGCTGCAGGCGATACAGGCCGCGTCCGGCCACCTGCGGATTCGGGTCCTGCATCGATGCGACCACGCGTGAAACGCCCGCAGCAATCAGCGCTTCACAGCACGGCGGCGTACGCCCGTGATGGCTGCAGGGCTCCAGCGTCACATAGGCGGTGGCGCCGCGCGCCTTCTCGCCGGCCATGCGCAGCGCATGAACCTCCGCATGCGGCTCGCCTGCGCGATAGTGAAACCCCTCCCCCACGATCTCGCCATCTTTCACGATAACGCACCCGACGTTCGGGTTGGGATGGGTGGTAAAACGACCGCGCTGCGCCAGCTTCATGGCGCGCGCCATGTACATCTCATCCTGCATGAGCTTAATCCTGTAAGCGGGCGATCTCTTCGCCGAACTCTTTGATGTCTTCGAAGCTGCGGTAGACCGAGGCGAAGCGGATATAGGCGACCTTATCGAGCTTTTTCAGCTGCTCCATCACCAGGTTGCCGATCATTTTGCTCGGCACTTCACGCTCGCCAAGGCCACGCAGGTAAGATTTAATGTGGTTTAGCGCCATTTCGACGTCATCCGCGCTGACGGGCCGTTTTTCGAGGGCCTTCAGCATCCCGCTGCGCAGTTTCTCTTCGTTAAACGGCTCGCGCACGTCGTTACTTTTTACCACGCGCGGCATTACCAGCTCTGCAACCTCAAAGGTCGTGAAACGCTCGTTGCACACCAGACACTGCCGACGACGGCGCACTGAAGACCCTTCGCCCACAAGACGAGAGTCGATGACTTTGGTATCCACAGCGGAGCAGAATGGGCAATGCATACGGTATCCCTGTTATCTGGTTAACTGATTTTCATTTTACCCTGATCTGGCCTGACAACAAAGGAAGAGCTTTTTTGAGACAAAGGATCTATGTCTGGCGACGCGTTGCTGGCTACCATTATGGGGATCCGTTATTTCAAGGAAATAAACGCTATGACAAGACGTTACCTGAGAATTTTACTGGTGGGGAGCCTCTTCACCCTCAGTGCCTGTGCACAGCAAACCGAAGTTCGTCAGATGAAACAAAGCGTGAATACGCTCAACACGGCGATGGACAAACTGAACAAAGAAACGGTGAAGATCACCCAGCAAAACGCGCTGAACGCCAAATCCAGCAGCGGGGTGTACCTGCTGCCGGGGGCAAACACGCCTGCTCTGCTCAACAGCCAGATTGGCACGCTGAAAATGTCGCTGGTGAACGTGGCGGCGAATGCGGATGGTACGCGCGCAACATTGCGTATTCATGGCGAATCTAACGATCCGCTGCCAGCCTTTAGCGGTACCGTCGAATGGGGACAGATCCAGGGCACCACGGAGAATTACCAGGAGGTGAATGTGAAGAATCAGCTGTTCACCGCTCCGGCCAGCGTGTTAGCGCCCAGCGATGTGGATATTCCGCTTCAGTTAAGCGGCCTTACGCCTGAGCAGTTAGGCTTTATCCGCATTCACGATATCCAACCCGCCGCGCAGTAATCCCCTCCTTTTGAGCGGAGTGAAATGTCACTCCGCTAACATTTACATTTCGTATGGATTGGCAACAGAAATGATTGCCGCTACAATCCCGGCCGTTTAAAGTACGCAAACGTGAACGCAATCGATTACGTGTGTGAGAGATATGTGAAACAACACATATTTTTGTGAGCAGGGATTCCTATAATAGGCACCGCAGAAACACGAAATATTTAGAAACGCAATTCGCGCATTTTTCACTCCCGGAAGGGAATTTCAATCAGTGGCATGATTATGAAAAAAACATTACTCGCAGCCGGTGCAGTTCTGGCACTTTCCTCCTCTTTCACTGTTAACGCAGCGGAAAACGAGAAACCACAATACCTCTCCGACTGGTGGCACCAGAGCGTTAACGTGGTAGGCAGCTACCACACCCGTTTCGGACCACAGATCCGCAACGATACCTACCTGGAGTACGAAGCATTCGCCAAGAAAGACTGGTTTGATTTCTATGGCTATATGGATGCACCGGTCTTCTTCGGTGGTAACTCTCAGGCTAAAGGTATCTGGAACCACGGTTCCCCACTGTTCATGGAGATCGAACCGCGCTTCTCCATCGACAAGCTGACCGGCACCAATCTAAGCTTCGGTCCGTTTAAAGAGTGGTACTTCGCGAACAACTATATCTACGACATGGGCCGCAACGAGTCCGGTCGTCAGAGCACCTGGTATATGGGTCTGGGTACCGACATCGACACGGGCCTGCCAATGAGCCTGTCCCTGAACGTATACGCGAAATATCAGTGGCAGAACTACGGTGCTGAAAACCAGAACGAGTGGGATGGCTACCGTTTCAAAGTGAAATACTTTGTTCCAATTACCCAACTCTGGGGCGGTAACCTGAGCTACATCGGCTTCACCAACTTCGACTGGGGTTCAGATCTGGGCGATAAGAGCGGTTACGCAGAGAACGGTATTAAGCAGCGTACCAATGACTCCATCGCCTCCAGTCACATCCTGGCGCTGAACTACGATCACTGGCACTACTCTGTTGTGGCACGTTACTGGCACAACGGCGGCCAGTGGAACGACGACGCTAAACTGGTATGGATGAACGAACACGTCCGTTCTACCGGCTGGGGTGGTTACCTGGTCGTAGGTTATAACTTCTAATCAGTGCGGGACCGTGCGGGCTGATGCCCTCACCCTGACCCTCTCCCGGTGGGAGAGGGAACAAATACTAAAAACGGCAACACACATTGCCGTTTTGCTTTTACCTCGCCACCCGGCTTTTTACTGCCTCACCTTCCGCAAAAAATCCGCCAAAGACCTGTCCGCACTCTCGCTGAACCGCCTCTCCGTCTGCACAATATTGAGACACCGGTCGAGCCGAAAACAGCGGTAGTCATCGCGCCGTTCACACCACGCTGCCAGCAGCCAGCGCTCCCCCCAGAAGAACAAGCCCAGCGGCTGAACCTCTCGTTTTGAGAGCTGCCCGGCTTCATCACGATAATGCAGCGCCAATACGCGCTGGGCGGAAATCGCCTGATGGATCATGTCAAAATCGCTGCGGGAGTGGCTATGCATGCAAAAATCCGGGGCGTAGATCCGCGTCTGCTCCGCCTTTCGACGGCTCTCCTCGGGCAGGATAGCCAGCACCTTCTCCTGGGCCGACTCCAGCTCGCGCGACAGCGATTCACCTCCCCAGGTTTTAAGCAGGCGAATCGCGACGATCAGCGCCTCGGACTCCTTATTTGTCAGCATCAGCGGCGGCAGATCAAAACCCGACATCAGCCGATATCCACTTCCCGCCTCGCCTTCCACCGGCACGCCGGAAAGCGACAGGTCGCGGATATCGCGGTAGACCGTGCGCTCGGACACGCCAAGCCGGTCCGCCAGATGCGCTGCCGTAGTCAGACGCCTGCCCCGCAGGATCTGCACAATCTGAAACAAACGGTCAGCGCGTCGGGTCATATCTTATTCCGCTCTCAGGCAGGTTGATGGAGGCCGACGCGGTTACCCTCGCTGTCGGTAAACAGTGCGATAGTGCCGATACCATGCGGCAGTTCCAGCGGGCCAAACACGCACTCGCCGCCCGCGGAGGCAATGCGATCGAGCGTCGCCGCCAGATTGTCAGTATGCAGGTAAATAATAGCGCCCTGCAAAGACGGTGTAACGCCGTCAAATTTTGCCAGCGCCCCACCGGTGGCGGGATCCTCATGCGGAAAAACCGCCAGCTCTGCGCAATCCATTTTCTCGCGACGCAGCGCGAGCTGCATGACCGGCTCATAAAATTTGATGGCGCGATCCATATCCGAGACCGGAATTTCAAACCAGTTAATTACGCTTTTCATACATCCTCCTGCCTGTTGTTTGGGTTCAGAAGGAGTCTACGGCAGAGCTCCTGACAGCATACTGTCAGGAGTGTTTGTCAGGAGCAGATAAAAAAAATCCCGGTCAACAGACCGGGATTCCGATAACGCGCTAAACGTCGCCTTACGGCAGAATGGACGGCTGATCCGCCCCTTCTTTTTCGACTTTCTGCTGGAGCAGGTGCTCGCGCTTCATACCGAGTTTCAGGGCCAGAGCGGACGCGACGTAGATGGACGACGCCGTACCGATGGAGACACCGATCAGCATGGTCAGCGAGAAGCCTTCCAGCACCGGGCCACCGAAGAGGAACAGCATCAGGATTACCATCAGGGTGGTACCGGATGTGATCAAGGTACGGTGCAGCGTCTGGGTCAACGACACGTTAAAGATTTCGTACGGCGTGCCGCGACGGATCTTACGGAAGTTTTCACGGATACGGTCAGATACCACGATACTGTCGTTCAGTGAGTAACCGATAACGGACATCAGGGATGCCACGATAGTCAGGTCAATCTCAATGTGGAACAGAGACAGTATGCCCATGGTGATCACCACGTCGTGCGCCAGAGCGATAACCACACCGGCCGCCAGTCGCCACTCGAAGCGGAAACCGACGTACACCAGGATGGAGATCAGCGCCACCAGCAGCGCCATGGCGCCGGTCTGCGCCAGGTCTGCACCCACGCTCGGGCCGACGAACTCAATACGCTTGACCGCCGCGCTCTGGCTGGTGGTCTCGTTAATGACCTGTACGACCTTACTGCCCAGCTCCTGGCTACCGTTGGCATCGTGCACCGGCGGCATACGCACCATGATGTCGCGGCTGCTGCCGAAGTTCTGCAGCAGCGGCTCTTCAAAGCCCGCTTTCTGCAAAGACAAACGCATCTGGTCCATATCGACCGGTTTTTCCAGGGAGATCTCGATGACCGTACCACCGGTGAAATCCAGACCCCAGTTAAAGCCTTTCACGCCCATAACGATGATGGACAGAATCAGCAGTAAACCTGAAATGCCGAAGGCCCAGTAGTCCCAGCGCATAAAGTCCCAGACTTTACGGCCATGGTTCAATTGTTCAACAGTATATTCCTGTGCCACAACGCACTCCTCAGATAGACAGCTTTTTGACGCGCTTGCCGCCGTACAGCAGGTTCACGATGGCACGGGTGCCGACAATAGCGGTAAACATTGACGTTGCGACACCGATACCGGTTGTAATCGCAAAGCCTTTGATCGCGCCAGTACCCACTGCATACAGGATAAGAACCTTAATCAGTGTTGTTACGTTCGCATCGAAAATGGAGCTGAACGCGCCTTTATAGCCTTCGTCAATCGCCTGCTGAACAGAGCGACCGTTGCTCAACTCTTCTTTGATACGTTCGTTAATCAGTACGTTGGCGTCGACCGCCACCGCAAGGGTCAGAACGATACCCGCAATCCCCGGCATGGTCAGCGTCGCCCCCGGCAGCAGGGACATAATGCCGATGATCAGCACCAGGTTCGCGATCAGCGCGGACGTCGCAATCAGACCAAACTTCTTATAGAAGAAGATCATGAAGAGGATAGAGACCGCCAGACCGGCCAGACACGCTTCCAGACCCTGCTGGATGTTTTGCATACCCAGCGTTGGACCAATGGTACGTTCTTCAACAATCTGAATTGGCGCAATCAGCGCACCGGCACGCAGCAGCAGAGAGAGCTGACGCGCTTCGTTCGGGTTGTTAATACCGGTAATACGGAAGCTGTTACCCAGACGAGACTGGATGTTGGCGATGTTAATCACCTCTTCCTCTTTCACCAGCACCGCACGACCGTTTGCATCTTTCTTACCGCTGTCTTTGTACTCCACGAACAGGGTCGCCATCGGTTTACCGATGTTGTCCTTAGTGAAGTTAGACATGATGTTACCACCCGCGCTATCCAGCGAGATGTTAACCTGCGGCTGGTTGTACTCATCCTGGCTCGACGTGGAGTCAGTGATGTGGTCACCGGTCAGGATCACGCGCTTGTACAGCACAACCGGCTGACCTTCGCGGGTCTGTTTCACTTCGGAGTCACCCGGAATACGGCCAGACGCCGCGGCGGACTGGTCGACATTGGAGTTCACCAGACGGAATTCCAGCGTCGCGGTCGCACCGAGAATCTCTTTCGCACGCGCGGTATCCTGGATACCCGGCAGTTCAACCACGATACGGTCAGCACCCTGACGCTGTACCAGCGGCTCAGCCACACCCAGCTGGTTCACACGGTTACGCAGAATGTTGATGTTCTGCTGAACGGCATATTCACGCGCTTCTTTCAGACGCGCATCGGTCATCACCGCACGCAGCTGGTTGCTGCCCTGAGAGGTGATCACCAGGTCACGGTGACGTTGGGTCAGGTAATCTACAGCCTGATCGCGCGCCGCGCTGTCGCGGAACGTGATGCTCATGCCGTAGTTATCTTCTTTACGCACGGTAGTGTATGGGATGCCTTTGTCACGCAGATCGCTGCGCAGGCTGTCGATATTCTGTTCCTGCAGCTTGCCGAGCGCGGTATCCATATCCACTTCCATCAGGAAGTGAACGCCGCCACGCAGGTCAAGACCGAGTTTCATTGGCTCTGCGTTCAGCGCAGCCAGCCAGCGAGGGGTTGCAGGAGCAAGGTTAAGCGCCACGACATATTTGTCACCCAGCACGCCCATCAGCGCTTCGCGAGCGCGGAGCTGCGTGTCGGTGGTGTCGAAGCGAGCAAGAATTGCACCCTCTTCCAGAGCCACAGACTTAGCGGTAATTTTTTCTTCTTGTAACGTTTTCTGGACCTGGATCAGCGTTTGCTCACTGGCGGCGACACCGCGCGCGCCAGTGATTTGAACAGCCGGATCCTCACCATACAGGTTGGGAAGCGCGTACAGCAGGCCGACGATAATCACGACGACCAGCATGATGTACTTCCACAAAGGATAACGGTTTAACACGGCAGTTCCCTTTGGGAAAAGTTGGGATTACAGCGCCTTCATAGTGCCTTTCGGCAGAACGGCAGCTACGAAGTCACGTTTGATAACCACTTCAGTGGTGTCGTTCAGGGCGATAGCAATGTAGCCGCTTTCAGCCACTTTGGTTACGCGGCCGACCAGACCACCGTTGGTCAGCACTTCATCGCCTTTCGCGATGGAGTCCATCAGCTTTTTGTGCTCTTTGGTACGCTTCTGCTGTGGGCGCAGGATCATGAAGTAGAAGATCAGACCGAACACAACCAGCATCAGGATCAGAGACATCGGGCTGCCCTGCGCCGGAGCACCTGTTGCCGCTACCGCATCAGAAATAAAAAAGCTCATTCAAATTCCCTCATTATTAATATTAATCAACGTTCAACGGTGGAACATCCCGCCCCTGACGTTGGTAAAAATCGGTCACGAAGCTCTCTAATTTACCCTCTTCGATAGCCTTGCGTAAACCAGACATTAAGCGCTGATAGTAGCGAAGATTATGAATCGTATTGAGACGCGCGCCCAAAATCTCGTTACAACGATCGAGATGATGCAGATACGCGCGAGAATAATTGCGACAGGTATAGCAATCGCACTCGGAATCGAGCGGGCTGGTGTCACTCTTATGCTTCGCGTTACGGATTTTCACCACGCCATCGGTAACGAACAGATGACCGTTACGCGCGTTGCGGGTTGGCATCACGCAGTCGAACATATCAATGCCGCGACGTACGCCTTCCACCAGATCTTCGGGTTTACCCACACCCATCAGGTATCGTGGTTTATCCGCCGGGATTTGCGGGCAGACGTGCTCCAGAATGCGGTGCATGTCCTCCTTCGGCTCACCCACAGCCAAACCGCCGACAGCGTAGCCATCAAAACCTATCTCTACCAGACCTTTAACAGAGATATCGCGTAAATCTTCGTAAACGCTGCCCTGAATAATGCCAAACAGCGCATTTTTGTTCTGCAGGGAGTCAAAACGGTCGCGGCTGCGCTTCGCCCAGCGCAGAGACATCTCCATAGAGCGTTTCGCGTAGTCCCAGTCTGCCGGGTATGGCGTACATTCGTCGAAGATCATCACGATGTCAGAACCGAGATCGTACTGAATCTCCATCGACTTTTCTGGATCGAGGAAAATCGGATCGCCGTTGATCGGGTTACGGAAGTGTACGCCCTGCTCGGTGATCTTGCGGATATCGCCCAGGCTGAAGACCTGGAAGCCGCCGGAGTCGGTGAGGATCGGGCCTTTCCACTGCATAAAATCGTGCAGATCGCCGTGGAGCTTCATGATCTCCTGACCCGGACGCAGCCACAGGTGGAAGGTATTGCCGAGGATAATCTGTGCGCCAGTGGCTTCAACTTCTTCCGGCGTCATCCCTTTTACGGTGCCGTATGTGCCCACAGGCATAAACGCGGGGGTTTCCACCACGCCGCGATCAAACACCAGGCGACCGCGACGCGCGCGGCCATCGGTGGTATCAAGTTCAAATTTCATTTTTTCTCCGACGTCAGAAAAACAGTCCAACGTTGTAATACGGTGCCGCGGACTTATTCCCCGACACGCTCATTCAAAGCCAGCGGATTGTACGTGATAAACATCGCGTCCCCGTAGCTAAAAAAGCGATATTTTTGTTCTACCGCAGACTTGTAGGCATTCATCGTATGCTGATAACCCGCAAACGCGGAGACCAGCATAATCAGCGTCGATTCAGGCAGATGGAAGTTGGTCACCAGCGCGTCAATCACTTTGTACTGATAGCCCGGGTAGATAAAAATCTGCGTATCGCCAAAGAACGGCTCGATAAGATCGCGCTTTGCAGCCTGCGCGGCGCTCTCCAGTGAACGCACGGACGTCGTACCGACGGCCACGACGCGGCTACCCCGCGCTTTCGCCGCCAGCACCGCGTCCACCACATCCTGCGGCACTTCGGCATACTCGGAGTGCATGATGTGGTCTTCAATGCTGTCCACGCGCACCGGCTGGAAGGTGCCCGCGCCAACGTGCAGCGTCACAAACGCCATCTCAATGCCTTTGGCACGCAGCTTTTCCAGCAGCGGCTCATCAAAGTGCAGACCCGCCGTGGGTGCAGCCACCGCGCCAGGCTTCTGGCTGTAAACGGTCTGGTACAGCTCGCGGTCAGCCTCTTCGTCCGGGCGCTCAATGTACGGCGGCAGCGGCATATGGCCGATGGCATTCAGGATATCGAGCACCGTTCGCTCGTCGTTGAATTCCACCTCAAACAGCGCATCGTGGCGCGCGGTCATGGTCGCTTTAATGCTCTCGTCATCGCCGAGCAGCAGCTCCGCGCCCGGCTTCGGTGCCTTAGAGGCGCGAATATGTGCCAGAATGCGTTTATCATCGAGCATACGTTCGACCAGCACTTCAATCTTGCCGCCGCTGGCCTTACGGCCAAACAGGCGCGCCGGGATCACGCGGGTATTGTTAAAGACCAGCAGATCGCCAGGGTTGAGCTTGTCGAGCAAATCGGTGAAAGTACCGTGCGTCAGCTCGCCCGTTGGCCCATCCAGTGACAGTAAGCGACAGCTGCTGCGCTCAGGCATGGGATAGTGAGCAATCAGGGATTCAGGTAGTTCAAAGGAGAAATCGGCGACGCGCATGACGTATACTCGTGACTTAAAAACAGGCGGCATAGTCTAGTGCTCACACCCTTTTGCTGCAACAACTAGCCGCCAATGGACAAATAAAACGCATGAATTTTCTCGCTCACCTGCATCTCGCTCATCTCGCTGACAGCTCCCTTTCCGGCAATTTGCTGGCCGATTTTGTGCGCGGCAACCCCGCTGAGGACTATTCCCCTGAGGTTGTCGACGGGATTTTTATGCACCGCCGCATCGACGTGCTGACGGATAAGCTGCCGGAAGTGACGGAAGCCAAAGCGTGGTTTCGCCCTGAAACGCGCCGCGTTGCGCCGATCACGCTCGACGTGATGTGGGACCACTTCCTGTCGCGCCACTGGGAACAGCTGTCGCCGGAGATGCCGTTGCCGGCGTTTGTGCGCTACGCCCACCAGCAGGTGTCGATTATTCTGCCCGACTCGCCGCCGCGCTTTGTGAATCTGAATAACTACCTGTGGTCAGAACGCTGGCTGGAGCGCTATCGCGAGATGGATTTCATCCAGAATGTGCTGAATGGGATGGCAAGCCGCCGCCCGCGGCTGGATGCGCTGCGCGACTCCTGGTATGACCTGGATGAACATTACGATGCGCTGGAGAGCCAATTCTGGCAGTTCTATCCACGCATGATGGCGCAGGCGAAAAACAAACAGCTGTAACAGAATTCACATTGATAGGTAAAAGCTGGTGGAACGATTGTCACCACCTCTTTGTCTTATCCAGGAACACTCTCTATACTGGCTCGCGTTGCGTTCCAAATAACCTTAGTATCTACAGGAGAATCATATGGTTCTGGTAACTCGTCCGGCTCCGGATTTTACAGCTGCAGCAGTTCTGGGCAACGGTGAAATCGTTGAAAACTTCAACTTCAAACAGCACACCAACGGTAAAGCGACCGTTCTGTTCTTCTGGCCAATGGACTTCACTTTCGTTTGCCCGTCTGAGCTGATCGCGTTCGACAAACGTTATGAAGAATTCCAGAAGCGTGGCGTGGAAGTGGTTGGCGTCTCCTTCGACTCTGAATTTGTACACAACGCATGGCGTAACACCCCTGTCGAAAATGGCGGCATCGGTGCGGTGAAATACGCAATGGTTGCGGACATCAAACGCGAAATCCAGCAGGCTTACGGTATCGAACATCCGGACGCTGGCGTTGCACTGCGCGGCTCCTTCCTGATCGACGCAAACGGCATCGTTCGTCACCAGGTTGTGAACGATCTGCCGCTGGGTCGTAACATCGACGAAATGCTGCGCATGGTTGACGCGCTGCAGTTCCACGAAGAGCACGGCGAAGTGTGCCCGGCTCAGTGGGAAAAAGGTAAAGAAGGTATGGCAGCTTCCCCAGACGGCGTAGCTAAATACCTGTCTGAGAACGTATCCAGCCTGTAATCGGCACGGTTTACGGAAGAGGCCCGCTTATGCGGGCCTTTTTTTATGCCTTACGCTGCGTCTCTCGCCAGATGCGCCAGGCCATACCCACCAGCAGAATCACGCCCGCAATCAGCACGCCCCACACCAGCAGCGCGTTCATCCTGCTCTCCCGCTCGGACGCAGAGGTCGCGGTCAGACGCCCCTCGCCGCCTAATGCGACATCCCCCAGAATGTCGGCCTGCGGCAGGTTCGCCATATCATAGGTCTTGCGCAGATCGGCTGGGATCAGCATGTCAGGCTCCACGCTGGCTGGTTTTGCCGCCCCGTTACCCCAGGCGAGCACGTACGGTGCTTTTCCCTGCGCGTTGAACACCAGGTCATAGCGATCGCGATGCCCGGTGACGCTCGGCAGGTACTCCGGCAGGCGCGCATTCAGCGTCGTGACTTTCACCGCCTGCACCAGGCCCCCGTTAAGCGAAACAGGTGGAGACGTTTTTCCCTCCAGACGGTAAAGAACCTCTTTTTTCAGGGGGTGCCATGCATCTTTATCCAAACTCCGCCACGCTATCTCCACGGGAAGGACGCCATCGCCGTTCAGTGAGATGCTGACAGCACTCAGCGGCTGCGGACGCGCCCAGCGCCACTGCGCTTCGCTTGTCGAAAGTTGCTCCCCTTCCCCCTCAAGGTCGATCGCTTCCGGGGCCGCCTGGGCAGGTGCGCTGATTGCGTTTACGCCGGTCAAGGTTATTCCCTGGCTCTGCGCGTTCAGCACCACCAGGAGATAGCGGTTCGTATCGGGAGACAAAACAATATCGGTATCGATCCGATCCAGCTTAAGACGATCCTGCCCGCTCACCACGTCCAGCAGCGGCATATCCTCACGCAGGGTATACCAGCGCTTAAGATCCTCGCTGTAATAGACCGACGCCGTTCCCTGCCACGGCGTCTGAGGGGTATTCCAGAGCAGCTGTAATTGGGACAGCCTTATTTCCCCCGTATCCTGCTCCGGCAGGGTCAGCAGATAATGCTGCCCGGTTGCGGCGGCTTTTTGTCCTTCAAGCACAATCTCAACGCCGTTTGCGGAACGGAGCAGGATCTTATCGCTCTCCTCACCCCCTCGCGCAGGCGCAAGGGGCGACGCGTCCAGCGGAAAGAGGCGCAGCGCCGTGGATTGCGCTGCCGCCTGCGGGCGCGTCGCGGTAACCAGGCTGAAGGGAACCGGCTCGCCCGACTGATTAAAGACGCGAACGTCATGCAGATCCGGCGACGTGCTCTGCGCATAGACGGCGAGCGGCAGCGTCACCCGATACCACTGGGAAGGAGCAGACGTATCCAGCGAGCGGCCAAAGACATAGTCCCGGGGCGATTCCGTTTGTACCTCTTCGCAGAACCCCGGGACGGCAAGCGCCAGCAGCGCGGTACAGGCTACCGCTTTCATCCATTTCATTTTTCATCTCCTGTTTTGGGCGGCAGCGGCGAGAAATACCCCACGATCAGCACCAGTATTGCCACGCCGATAAACGCCACCGCGCGTGACAGACCGCCTCCGCCCGCGCTGTCCACCAGCATCAGTTTAACCATCACCACCCCCAGCAGCGCGGCACCGCCAAGCCACTCCTGACGGGAAGCCCGGCGGGTGGCGTGGACCATGATCACCAGCGCGATCAGCATCCAGAACAGGGCAAACGAGGTCTGGATAAGCCGCGAATCCCACAGCGATGCCATATTCCAGGCCACGTCGCCGTACCAGGCCAGGGCGCGCATCAGCGCACCGTTAAGCCACCAGAAGCCAAACGCCATAATCGCGACGGCAGGCCACGGACGTGCCTGCGAAAGCAGTGCCGGGTAGTAGCGTTCCACCATCTGATAAAAGACCACCAGCCCCAGCAGCGCGAACGCCGCGCCTTCCTCAAGCGGATTCACCAGCGGCAGCCAGGTCTGACGGTAAACCACGCCGTCCTGGAAATTGGTCACCACCAGCAATATCAGCAGCGCCACGACCACGGGGATCGGTGCTATACACGCGTAGAGTGCGGGCCACTCCCGGAAAGGCCACCCGCGACGGCGTACCGCCGCAGAGAGCGCCATAATTACCCCGCCGCCTGCGGCCATTGCCAGCCCGCTGCCCCAGGCCGCCATGCCCCACGGCAGCGACCGGGCAAACCAGTAAAGCTCCGCCGCCAGCGCCAGTAAAATCATCCAGAACAGAGACAGGTGCAGCCCCCCAGAGATGCGCGGCGCTAAACGGGCGCCGTCGCGCCGCAGCAGCATCAGCGCGGCAGGAAGCGCGATTCCCCATGCCAGATTTGACCAGCCGGCGGCAAATATCTGCTGGTGCGAGAGCTGATAGCCCACCATCACCAGCATCAGCGGCCACAGCAGCCATTTGCTGGCATCCAGTTCCCGCCACGCCAGACGAGCCGCAGCCTGCCGCCAGCCCCAGACCGACGCCGCCGTCAGTGCCAGCACGCCCGCCAGAACAGGCAGTTCCTGCTTCAACACCAGCCGCGACGCGCCAAATAGCGCCACGAGCCAGAACAGCAGCCCGCCTGCCAGCAGCGCCCAGCTAACCGGCAGAAAGAGGTTCCGCCACAGCCAGGCCGCAGCCAGCCAGCAAAGGCTGAGGATGGTGAAGATCAGCAGCAGGCTCAGCGGCGTAACGCCGTTCATCTGCGCCCACAGCGCGCTGCCGAGCGCCAGCACCAGCAGCGCCGTCCCGCTATAGCTCATGCGCCGCTGGTGCTGCTGCACGCCCAGCCAGAGGATACCCAGCCCCTCAAGCGCCCAGGCCATCGCCGTCCACCGCGCGGAGAGCGCCAGCGGAATGGCGAGCGTGGCAAATCCGCCGCCGATGGCCAGCGCTGCCATCACCAGCGGTCGTCCGATGGAGGGATAGCGCCGCAGCGCAAGGAACGCGAGGGTAAGATAAAACGCCCCGTATCCCAGCGCGCTCAGGGCCGGGCCATATTCCCAGTGCCGGGTCATACCGTACTGCATCCCAAAGCCTATCAGCGGCGGGGCAAACAGCAGCACGCCGTCAATAATCTGCTTTCCTTTCTCCTGCGCCCGCAGCGACAGCGCCACGCTCAGCACGCCGAATATCAGCGTATTGGCAATCAGGAACAGCTGGCAGATCCAATAGTCTTCAGGCTGGTAATCACTCAGCCCCCACAGGCCGCCCACGCCAAAGGTAAAGAGCAGCCCGAGCAGGTTAAGCTCGCGCCAGTGCTGCCAGATGCTGATGGCGAGAATGCCGATGGAAAGCAGGAGATAGAAGGAAAACAGCGCCACAAAGTTGCCGCCCCCGGTAGATAGCAGCAGCGGCGCAAGATACCCGCCGAGGCTCGCCAGCATGGCAAGGCTCAGCGCTTTCTGCAGCACGGCCAGCCCAACGCTCGCGGCGCAAATCACCACCAGTAGCGCGAAGGCCAGCGTCATCGGCAGCATCTGCCAGAGCCGGAAGGCGCCGAAGACCGTCAGGTAGAGAATGCCCGTCGCCCCGCCCTGTAAGATAAGCGCGTAGACCGGCTGCCTGTGCCGCAGCCGCCACCCAACCGCCAGCAGCACGATGGCAAACAGCGCCGTCGCCACCAGGCGTAGCTCAAGCGGGAACAGGGAGTGTTCAACGGTATAGCGCAGCAGGAATGAAAGACCCAGGAAGAGCAGCAGAATGCCAAGCTTCGCCAGGGGATTACCCTGCATAAACCAGCGCGCCAGCGACGTCACTATGCCACCAAAGGCAGAAGGCTGTTTAGCCGCTGACGCAGGGGCCGGAGCGGGTTCGGCCTCGATAGCGGGAATTTCGGGACGCCAGGGATCGACAGGCGCGGGAGCGTCCTCAGCCACCAGCGCGGTCACGACCGCCGGAGTAGCAGCTTGCACCTGTTCTGGCTCCGGCGCTATCTCTGCCGCGCCGCGCTGCTCAAGCGCCTCAATGCGCTGGCGTAGCCGGGCGATCTCCTGCTGTGCCGCCGTGCTTCGATTAAACCCGATAACCGCGAGCACGGGCGCAACCAGCAGCGCAAAAACCAGGAACAAACAGCCAAGGATGTAAAGCTCGTCCATGTTTCCACCTTCACCGTATACAATCCGTTAAGATTGACACAAATCGTTGCATTTGCGCCATCTTAAAAGGTGGAAACATTAGCGGATTAGCTGCCGAGCCAGACCGTCGCGGATACCGCAGGCAGCGCCAGCACGCCGTCCTGCATCGTCGCCTTGCCCTCTTTGTTCTTCCACATCGCCACCTTTAGCAGCGGTGAATCATCCAGCACCACTTCGCAGCCCTCGCCCCGGTTGATCGCCACCAGCACGCGCTGCTGGTTATAGACGCGGACAAACACCACCACGTTATCGTGGGCGTACACCACCTGACAGCCACCGTAGCGCAGGGCAAGGCTCTGCTTGCGCAGTTTCGCCAGCCGCTGATACAGGCTGAACAGCACCTTGTCCTGTTTCTCTTCCTCCCACGGGAAGGTTTTGCGGCAGAACGGATCGTTGTTGCCGTCCAGCCCCACTTCATCTCCGTAGTAAATGCACGGCACACCCGGCCAGGTGAAGAGCCATGTGACCGCCAGGGGGAAACGTGCGATGTCCTTGCCGAGCAGGGATTTAAAGCGCGCGGTATCGTGGCTATCGAGCTGGTTAAACATCCGCAGCTGCTGCTGATGCGACAGGCCTGCGCGATAGTTATCCATCCACGCTGCGCAGGTTTCGGCATCGATATGGTTCGGATCGTAGGAGATATCGGTATTTGCCAGGAATCCCCACAGCGGGAAGGTAAAGCCGCGATAGTTCATCGCCGCATCTTCCGCATCGTTTTGCAGCCACTGGCGCGCGTCGCCAAAGTGTTCGCCAAACACAAACGCCTCCGGCTGGGCCGATTTTGCCGAGCGCGCGATCCCGGCGACGTGCTGAAGGTTATTCCGCGCCCCGCCCGCTTCACCGAGCATATGCACCACGTCCAGGCGCCAGCCGTCCATATTCCACGGTGCCTTCAGCCAGTGACGGACGATGCTGTCTTCACCGCCGTAAATTTCATCAATCAGAGAAGGCGACTGGAAATCCAGCTTCGGCAGGCTCGGGTAGCCCAGCCAGTCCAGCGCGCGGCCCTCTTCGTTAAAGCTGTACCAGTCGCGCTGCGGCGAGTCCGGGTTATGACATGCCCCGCCCATCGACTGGTTATGGCGGTCAAACCAGGCGTGCGAATCGCCGCTGTGGTTGAACACGCCGTCCAGGATCAGGCGCATCCCCTCTTTTTGCGTATTCTTACGCAAGCGCAGCAGCGCCTCGTCGCCGCCAAACTGCTCATCAACGTGGCGATAATCTTCGGTATCGTATTTGTGCACGCTCGGGGCTTTAAACACCGGGTTGAGGTACAGCGCCGTCACGCCCAGTTTTTTCAGGTACGGCAGCTTTTCGCTGATGCCGTCGAGATCGCCGCCGTAGAACGTCGAGCCACCTGCCTGCGCCGTCACCGGTTCATCCCATTTTTTCAGGATGATGTCGTGACCGGCCGCATGATGGAAATAGACCTTGTCCTGGTCGGCGGTGCGTTTTTCGCTGCGCGCAAAGCGGTCCGGGAAAATCTGGTAAAAGACCTGTTCGTTAACCCACTGCGGGCCGTTATCAGGATAATCGACGGCAAACTGCTCCAGCCGCGCGGGCGGGAAACGGCTAAACCCCTGCGGGGTAAACCACAGCTGACGGTTGTTCCACAGCAGCTTGAAGCTGTATCGACGGCGCGGCTGCCCGCTGCGCAAATCGATATTCGCCCGCCACGCGGTGATCCCCGGCTGCGGCTGGCTGCGCAGCTTGTGCATTTTCAGCCCGGTCTCTTCGTTATCAATTTCGGCGCGAAGCGTCACGCGTTGAGGCTGGTTTTCCCCCGCCAGCCAGAGCGTAATCACAAGGTTGTCTTTGTTTTGCTTAACAAATGGGGCAACCGGAAGGTGCCAGGCGTTTAACATCACGAATCCCCTCTGATGAAATTGACGTCACCTTGCCACAGGGTGGTTAAGGATAGCTCACCATGACGTGATTTATTGGGGGAGGAGGACGGGGGAGGAGGCATCTGTGCGGCCTGATGCCCTCACCCTAACCCTCTCCCACGGGGAGAGGGAAAATGGATATTACTGCGCTTCCGCCAGCTGGCGGTCGCGGCGGCACTTAAACACCCAGCCGATCAGCAACAGAACGATCCACGCACAGCCCACGTACAGGGAAATGCGGGTATCCGGGTGGTAGCCAATCAGGCCAATGATAAACACCAGGAAGATCAGCCCGACCACGGTTGTCGCCACCCCGCCCGGCACCTTAAACTTCAGCGCTTTCGCCTCATCCGGCGACAGACGACGGCGGAAGGCAATCTGCGACAGCAGGATCATGATCCATACCCATACCGTCGCGAAGGTCGCCAGGGACGCAATCACCAGGAAAACGTTCTCCGGCATGATGTAGTTCAGGTAAACCGAGAACAGCAGCGCTACGGTCATCACCACCACCGTCACCCACGGCGTGCCGCGGCGTGACGTTTTGGCGAACACCTTCGGCGCGCTGCCCTGCTCCGCCATGCCGTGAAGCATGCGGCCCACGCCAAAGACGTCACTGTTTATCGCGGAGAGCGACGCGGTTAGCACCACAAAGTTAAGAATGCTGGCCGCAAAGGCAATCCCCATATGCTGGAAGGTCAGAACAAACGGGCTACCGTTGGTACCCACCTGATTCCACGGGTAGATGGACATAATCACGAACAGCGTACCCACATAGAACACCAGAATACGCATCGGCACCGAGTTGATGGCGCGCGGAATGGACTTCTCTGGATCTTTCGCTTCCCCGGCGGTGATACCGATAATCTCGATACCGCCGTAGGCGAACATCACCATTTGCAGCGACATGACCATCCCGAGCCAGCCGTTGCTGAAGAAGCCACCGTTGCTCCAGAGGTTGTGAATACCGGTCGGCTGCCCGCCGTTGCCAATTCCCCAAATAATGATCCCGAAACCGGCCACAATCATGATGATGATGGTGGCGACCTTGAAGAAGGAGAACCAGAACTCCAGCTCGCCGAACACCTTCACGCTCATCAGGTTGACGGCGCAAATGAGCAACACCACGCTCAGCACCCAAATCCAGTGCGGCACCGCCGGGAACCAGACGCCCATATAGATGCCGAATGCCGTCACGTCGGCAATCGCCACAATCAAAATTTCAAAGCAGTAGGTCCAGCCGGTGATAAACCCGGCCAGCGGGCCGAGGTTTTCCTGCGCGTAGCGGGAGAAGGAGCTGGCAGACGGGTTGTGAACCGACATTTCGCCGAGGGCGCGCATGATGATATACGCCGCCACGCCGCCGATAATGTACGCCAGCAGAACGCTGGGACCGGCCATTTTGATGGCATCTGCCGAGCCATAAAAAAGACCGGTGCCGATAGCAGAGCCCAGCGCCATAAAGCGGATGTGGCGCGTGCTCAATCCACGTTTAAGTTTGTTAGTGCTTTCCATTTAAATCTTGCCATTCAACACGAAAAAAACAAAAAACCACGGGGCCTTAAGCCCCGTGGTTAAACAGTTTGTTGCCGTTGATTAATGAGCGTTAGATGCGACCTGACGCCCTGCAGCACGATCCCAGATAACCGCCAGAACCAGTGCAACAACGGTAGGCATCAGCCAGGCCAGGCCCTGCTCGGACAGCGGCAGACGCTGTGTCCAGGCTGGCAGAATTTCAGCGAACGCTGATGCTTTAATCCCGTCAAGGATACCAAAAATCAGGCTGATAAACATGGCTGGCGCAATAATTCGTGAGGAGTTATGCCACCACGGACGGGTGAAGCTCAACACCACCAGCACGATGCACGGCGGATAAATCGCCGTCAGCACCGGAATCGAGACCTGAATCAGGTGGCTCAGACCGAGGTTGGACACCGCCATGGAGAAGATACCGAGGATAAACACCAGGGTACGGTATGAGAGCGGCAGATACTGAGCAAAGAACTCTGCGCAGGCGCAGGTCAGGCCAACCGCGGTTACCAGACACGCCAGGAAAATCAGCGCCGCCAGCAGCATACTGCCCGCACCACCGAAGGTGTGCTGAACGTAAGCGTGCAGGATAGCCGCACCGTTGGCGTTTTGATCAACCAGCATCGCGCTATCAGAGCCCAGGCGGAACAGCGCCAGATACAGCAGCGTCAGGCCTACACCGGCCATCAGGCCAGCCCAGATGGTATAGCGGGTCAGCAGACGCGCTTCGGTCACACCGCGGGAACGCGCGGCGTTAACGATAACGATACCAAACACCATCGCGCCCAGCGTATCCATCGTCAGGTAGCCGTTCACAAAGCCGTTAGAGAACGCGGCGTTTTTATAGGCGTCCATCGCGTCGCTAATTGGACCCGCTGGCCAGATGATGGCCGCCACGGCCAGTACGATCAGCGCCACAATTTTCAGCGGCGCCAGGAAGTTACCGACCGTGTCCAGCAGCTTGCCCGGATAGAGGGAAACCAGGATCACGATGGCAAAGTAAATCAGGCTGTAGATAAACAGCGGCATCGCGCCGTCGCCGGTCAGAGGAGCAATCCCTACTTCGAAGGAAACGGTCGCGGTACGCGGGGTCGCAAACAGCGGGCCAACGGCCAGATAGCAGACGGTAGCCAGCAGTACGCCCGCCACTTTACCAATCGGGGTGCTGAGGCTATCCACGCCGCCGCCGACTTTCGCCAGCGCGACAACGGTCAGGACCGGCAGACCCACGGCAGTAATCAGGAAACCAAACGCGGCGGTCCAGACGTGTTCACCCGCCTGTAAGCCAACCATTGGAGGGAAAATGATGTTGCCTGCGCCAACGAACAGCGCAAATGTCATAAAGCCCAGCGCGATAATGTCACGCGATTTTAAGTGATGGGTCATAAAACCTTACTGCCTGTGGATGTGGTGTTGAAAACGTTGAGATTTTCGATTCCCCTGACGGGACGATACAGCCGAAAATTTGCTCAATTTCAGCGGGAAATGCTCCCGTCCTGGCGTGGAGAAGAATAGTTTTTCGATTTACCACGCAAATACAGTCGGTCTGACAGTATCTGGGGGGCAATTTAAACGCTTATAACGTTTAAAGGCAAGGTGGGATCGTAAAACCAGAACAATATGCCAGCATGAAAATACACTCCAGCACAATACGCTAATTATAAGAAAAACCCATGGCTAATCATGCGAACAAAAAACAGCCAGCCGTATAAAATTCACACGCGTTTCGCTTGACTGCAAAGCAAACGGGCCAGCAAACGCTGACCCGTGGAAAGGTAAAATGACACGCCTGCCGTCAGGCGCTCTTTTTGGCAATTAATCGTTCCGGGATAACGAAACTGAAACGGGTTCCTTTACCCAGGGTACTCTGAATATCGAGACGGCTTTCATGGTGATTCACCGCGTGTTTCACAATCGCCAGCCCCAGTCCGCTCCCCCCCGTCTGCCGCGAACGCGCTTTATCCACCCGGTAGAAACGCTCGGTCAGGCGCGGAATATGCTCCGGGGCAATCCCCGGCCCGTTATCCTCCACGCTAAACTCGGCGCCTGCTGGCGTATGCTGCCAACGCACCACGATATCCGTCCCTTCCGGCGTATGGTTTACCGCGTTGTACACCAGGTTGGAGATGGCGCTACGCAGTTCATCTTCGCTGCCCAGCACCTTCAGCGTATTGTCGACGTCAAAGGTCAGCTGATGTTTTTTATGGCTTAACGTCTGCGCTTCACGCTCCACGACGCGCAGCATCATTGGCACATCTATGGTGTCATTCAGCGCAAGCGACGGCGCCGCTTCAATCTTCGAGAGCGTCAGCAGCTGTTTCACCAGCCCTTCCATACGGTGCGTTTGCTCGCGCATCGTGTGCAGCGCTTTTTCACGCGGCGCGCCTTCCAGGGTTTGCTCCTGCATCATCTCCAGGTAGCCCTGCAGCACGGTCAACGGAGTGCGTAGCTCGTGGCTCACATTGGCGAAGAAGTTACGACGCGCCCCTTCCAGCTGGTGCATCTGGGTAACGTCGCGCGCCACCATCAGCCACTGGCGATCGCTGTAGGGCATAACGCGGATTTCCAGATGGCGACCGTTATTCAGCTTCAGATTGTGTGGACGGGTAAAATCACGCTTTTTCAGATACAGCGTGAACTCGGGATAACGCAGAAGATTGAGGATGTTCTGACCATTATCGTCCGGCCAGCGCAGGCCCAGCAGCTGTTGCGCAAGGCCGTTACACCAGAAGATTGTCCCTTCTTCGGTTGTCAGGATCACCGCATCCGGCAGCGACTCTGCACCGCTGCGAAAGCGTTTGATCAGGCTTCCCAGCTCGCGACGGCGCTTTTTATTACGCATCTGCATCTGGTGCAGACCGTACAGCAGCGGCTCCCAGCTGCCGCTTCCCGGCGGCGGCGTCATGCTGCGGTCAACCCACAGCCACCATGAGAGACGCAGCAGGTTCCAGAAATGCCAGACTAACAGCCCGGTGACCGCCGCCAGCAGAAACCACGGCAGATGCCCAAGAAAGGCCCCCAGAAGAAGGGCCGGAATACAGCATAAGATCAGTTCAAAGACGAGCCTTTTCCATGACAGACGTTCCAGCACGCGTCACACTCCTGTCATTGTTCAGAAACGGGTCGAGAAACGATAACCCGTGCCGCGGACCGTCTGTACCATGCGATCGTGGCCGCTCAGTTCCAGCGCTTTTCGCAGGCGGCGGATATGTACGTCAACCGTCCGGTCTTCGACATACACGTTAGTTCCCCAGACGTTATTCAGCAACTGCTCGCGGCTGTAAACGCGTTCCGGATGGGTCATAAAGAAGTGCAGGAGTTTAAATTCGGTAGGCCCCATGTCGAGGGGGTTTTCGCCGGTCATCACGCGGTGTGACGTTGGGTCAAGGCTGAGGCCCTGCATTTCGATCACCTCTTCCACCGCCATCGGCGAAATCCGGCGCATGACGGCCTTAATGCGCGCAACCAGCTCTTTCGGGGAGAAAGGCTTGGTAATGTAATCGTCCGCGCCGGTCTCCAGACCGCGCACGCGATCCTCTTCCTCTCCGCGCGCCGTGAGCATCACAACCGGGATGTCGCGGGTCAGCGCTTCACGCTTCAGGTGTTTGATAAACTGCAGTCCGGAGCCGCCGGGCAACATCCAGTCAAGCAGAATCAGATCGGGCCAGGGTTCATTCAGCTGGTTCACCGCGCTGTCATAATCTTCCGCTTCAACCGGCTGGAAGCCATTTTGTTCGAGCACGAAGCACACCATTTCACGAATTGGAGCTTCATCTTCTACGACCAGAATACGTCTCGCCATACTTTGCCCTGTCTTATCTTATTTAAGTTACAAGTTTGTAATGCGGCGCCATTATGCGTCAGTTTTATGACAGATTTATGAAAAACAGTACCACTACAAATGGCAAACTGTTGTTTTATTACAGCGGTTATTTTCCTCTCCCTGACAGTTTATAATCGCCCGCATCGTTTTTCGCCACGGATCTCCTATGCGCATACTTCACACCTCGGACTGGCATCTGGGTCAAAATTTTTACAGCAAAAGCCGTGCGGCTGAACATGAAGCGTTCCTGAACTGGCTGCTGGAAACGGCCCGGACGCACGAGGTGGACGCGATTATCGTGGCGGGTGACATCTTTGATACCGGCTCGCCCCCCAGCTATGCGCGTGAGCTGTACAACCGCTTCGTTGTCAACCTGCAGCAGACCGGCTGTCATCTGGTGATTGTCGCCGGCAACCATGATTCCGTCGCGACGCTCAATGAATCCCGCGACATCCTGGCGTTTCTCAATACCACCGTGGTCGCCAGCGCCGGGCACGCGCCCCAGATCCTGAAAAAACGCGACGGCACCCCGGGGGCGGTACTGTGCCCCATTCCGTTTTTACGGCCGCGCGACATCGTGCAAAGCCAGGCGGGGCTGTCGGGTGCGGAAAAGCAGCAGCATTTATTACAGGCCATCACCGATTATTACCACCAGCAGCATGCCGATGCCTGCGCCCTGCGCGGTGAACAGGCCATTCCGGTCATTGCCACCGGGCACCTCACCACCGTCGGGGCAAGTAAAAGTGACGCTGTCCGCGAGATCTATATCGGCACGCTGGATGCGTTCCCGGCGCAAAACTTCCCGCCAGCCGACTACATCGCGCTCGGGCACATTCACCGTGCCCAGGTCATCGGCGGCTGCGAGCATATCCGCTACTGTGGTTCCCCTATTTCGCTCAGCTTCGATGAAACCGGGAAAGCCAAGTCCGTGCATCTGGTGAGCTTCAGCGAGGGTAAACTCAGCGCCGTCGAGACGCTGGAGGTGCCGGTCACCCAGCCGCTGGCGGTGCTGAAGGGCGATCTGGACGCCATTACCGCCCAGCTTGAGCAGTGGCGCGGCGCGGAGCTTAACCCGCCCGTCTGGCTGGATATCGAAATCACCACCGACGACTATCTCCACGATATGCAGCGGAAAATTCAGGCGCTGACCGAAGAGTTGCCGGTAGAGGTGTTGCTGGTGCGCCGCAGCCGCGAGCAGCGCGAGAAAATTCTGCTCGGCGCACAGCGTGAAACCCTCAGTGAACTGCGGGTAGAAGAGGTATTTGAACGCCGCCTGTCGCAGGAAGAGATCGATGATGCGAAGCGCCTCCGGCTCAACGAGCTGTTCAGCCATACCCTGCACGCCCTCAATGACGAGGAAGAAAACGCATGAAAATTCTGAGCCTGCGTCTGAAAAATCTCAACTCCCTCAAGGGCGAGTGGAAAATTGACTTCACCGCGGAGCCGTTTGCCAGCAACGGCCTGTTTGCCATCACTGGCGCAACCGGTGCGGGCAAAACTACCCTGCTCGACGCCATCTGCCTTGCGCTCTACCACGAAACGCCGCGCCTGAATAAGGTCTCTCAGGCGCAAAACGACCTGATGACACGCGATACAGCCGAGTGCCTGGCGGAAGTGGAGTTTGAGGTGAAAGGCGTTGCCTATCGCGCCTTCTGGAGCCAGAACCGGGCGCGCAACCAGCCGGACGGGAACTTACAGGCACCGCGCGTGGAGCTGGCCCGCTGCGAGGACGGCAAGATTCTGGCCGATAAGGTTTCGGATAAACTGGAGCAAACCGCGGCGCTCACCGGGCTGGACTACGGCCGCTTTACCCGCTCGATGCTGCTCTCGCAGGGACAGTTTGCCGCCTTCCTGAATGCCAAACCGGGCGATCGCGCAGAATTGCTGGAAGAGCTAACCGGCACCGAGATCTACGGTCAGATTTCCGCCATGGTGTTTGAAAAACACAAAGCTGCACGCGGCGTGCTGGAAAAGTACGAGGCGCAGGCGGCGGGCGTCGTGCTGCTCAGCGAAGCGCAACAGCAGCAGTTGCAGCAAAGTTTGCAGGCACTTACTGACGAAGAGAAAACCCTGCTGGCCCAACAGCAGCGACAGCAGAAAGATTTTCAGTGGCTTACGCGCCATGACGAGCTTGTGCAGGAGCAGCAGCGCGTCACCGCCCTGCAGCAGCAGGCGCAACAGGCGCTAACGAACGCGGCGCCGGAACTGGCAAAGCTCCAGCTTGCTCTGCCCGCCGCCCAGCTTCGTCCGCTCTGGGAGCACCAGCAGGAGCAAACCTCACGTCTGACGCAAACCCAGCAGCGAATCAACGAAGTAAATACTCGCTTACAGGCCAAAACCGCACTGCGCGCGCGGATCCGCAATACCGCCCTGCGTACCCATGAGCGGCTACAGGCCGAACTGACGGCACTGGCGCAGTGGCTGGCGGAGCACGAGCGTTATCGCCTGCTGGGACAGGAAATTGCCGGCTGGCGCGCCCAGTTCTCACAGCTAAACCGTGACAAAAGTCAGCTCGCCGCACTTGCTGCGCGGATGACTGAGCTACGTCAGAAGCTGGCGGAGATGCCGGAAAATACGCTGACGCTGACGGCGGATGAGGTCAGCGCGGCCATGGAGCAGCAGTCCCGGTCCCGCACGCTGCGTCAGCAGCTGACGTCGCTCCATGTCCGCTATCAGCCGCTGCAAAAGCGCCTGCGCCAGAGCGGTGAAAGCGCGCAAAAAGCCCAGGCGGAGCAGAGCAAGCTCAATGAAACGCTGGCGCTGCGCCGCCAGCAGTACAAAGAGAAACACCAGCACTATCTGGACCTGAAGGCCCTGTGCGAACGTGAAGCGACGATTAAAGATCTGGAAAGCTATCGCTCACAGCTTGAGGCAGGCAAACCCTGTCCGCTGTGCGGCTCCAGTGACCATCCTGCCGTTGAGCAATACCGGTCGCTTGAGCTGACGGATAACCAGCGCCGCCGTGATGCGCTGGAAAAAGAGGTCGCCGCGCTTAAAGAGGAAGGCCTGCTGGTGCTGGGGCAGGTGAATGCCCTGGCTCAGCAAATCCAGCGTGAGACAGGCGAAGCGCAGGCCTTGTCTCAGGAGGAGCAAGCACTCACTAAAGCGTGGGTGGAGGCCTGCACGTCTTTGAATATCGCATTGAATATTCAGGAGGATATCGCGCCATGGATGAACGAGCAGGAACAGTACGAGCGGCAGCTTTATCAGCTCAGCCAGCGCCTGACCCTGCAAAACCAGCTCAACGAGCAGGAAGCGCAGGAGCGCCAGTATCAGCAGCAGCTGACGGCCGCCCGCCAGGCGCTGGAACACACCCTGCTCGCACTCTCGCTTAGCGTTCCCGAAGAGGGTAATGAAGCCGGCTGGCTGCACGCCCGCGAAGCGGAATTCTCTCAATGGCAGGAGAAGCAAACGCAGCACGGCGTGCTTCAGGAACATATAAACGCGCTGAAGCCGCTGCTCGACACGCTTCCGGCAACAAACAGCGAAGAGGCTGAACCGGCCATCCCTGATGGCTGGCGCGACATCCACAATGAATGCGTGTCGCTGCAAAGCCAGCTCACCGTCCAGCAGCAGCAGGAAGCGCTGGAGCGCGAGCGCCTGCAGCAGTCGCAGACGCAATTCACCGCGGCGATCGCAGCGAGCTGTTTTGCCGATCGGGAGGCGTTCCTTGCGGCCCTGCTGGACGACGACGCTATCAGTCACCTCCAGCAGCTGAAACAGTCGCTGGAAAACCAGATACAGCAGGCCGCAGCCCTTTCCGGCCAGGCTAATCAGCAGCTGCAGGCGCACCTTGCACTGCGCCCGGAAGAACTTGACGCGGATGCGTCAACTCTGCAAAGCCAGCTGCAGCAGCTGGCGCAACGGCTTCGCGAGAACACCACGCATCAGGGCGAGATCCGCCAGCAGCTTAAGCAGGACAGCGATAACCGCCAGCATCAGCAGGCGTTAATGCTGCAAATTGAAGAGGCCGCGCGCCAGGCAGATGACTGGGGATACCTGAACGCGCTGATCGGCTCCAGCACCGGCGACAAGTTCCGCAAGTTCGCGCAGGGGCTGACGCTGGATAACCTGGTCTGGCTCGCTAACCAGCAGCTCAACCGCCTGCACGGGCGTTATCTGCTGCAGCGCAAAGCCAGCGAGGCGCTGGAGCTGGAAGTGGTCGACACCTGGCAGGCCGATGCGGTGCGTGATACGCGTACGCTCTCCGGCGGCGAAAGCTTCCTGGTCAGCCTGGCGCTGGCGTTAGCGCTGTCCGATCTGGTGAGCCATAAAACGCGAATTGATTCCCTGTTCCTGGATGAGGGGTTCGGCACGCTCGACAGTGAAACGCTGGATACCGCGCTGGATGCGCTCGACGCGCTGAACGCCACTGGAAAAACTATCGGGGTGATCAGCCACGTTGAAGCGATGAAAGAACGCATTCCGGTGCAGATTAAGGTGAAGAAAATCAACGGGCTGGGGTATAGCAGGCTGGATAGGGTGTTTGCGGTGGAATAAATGGGGGGATGGTGCGGTCTGATGCCCTCACCCTGGCCCTCTCCCACGGGGAGAGGGTACAAACACAACCTGTTTTTATTCCGGCCATAACCACGCCGCGCCTCGCACGCCGCTTGAGTCGCCGTGGACGGCTTTACGGATCGGGGTTTCACACTCGCCGCCGAAGACCCACTGTTTCACCAGGTTCGGTACCGTGGCGTACAGTCGATCAACGTTGCTCATGCCGCCGCCGAGCACAATCACGTCCGGGTCAAGAATATTCACCACGTGCGCCAGCGATTTCGCCAGACGCATTTCGTAGCGGCTGAGCGCCAGTTCGGCCACGGGATCCTGTTCTTCCACCAGACGCATAATCTCGTTCCCCTTGAGCGGCTGACCGCTCAGGCGATGGTAGTCGTTCGCAAAACCGGTGCCGGAGATAAACGTCTCGATACAGCCCTGCTTGCCGCAGTAGCACGGCACCTCGGCGCGGTATTTAAGCTCATCTTCATCCATCCACGGCAGCGGGTTGTGTCCCCACTCGCCCGCCGTGCCGTTGCCGCCGATATGGGCACGTCCGCCAAAGGCCACACCCGCGCCGCAGCCGGTACCGATAATCACCGCAAACACGGTCTGCGCCCCGGCTGCCGCGCCGTCGATGGCCTCAGAGACCGCCAGGCAGTTAGCGTCGTTGGCCAGACGCACTTCCCGGTTCAGGCGCACGCTTAAATCTTTATCAAACGGCTGACCGTTGAGCCAGGTGGAGTTGGCGTTTTTTACCACCCCGGTATACGGCGAGATCGACCCCGGGATCCCCATCCCGACGCTGCCGGTTTGTCCTGTCGCCTGCTCGGCCATATCGACCAGCCGGGCAATCGTCTCGATCGTCTGGTGATAGTCATCGCGCGGCGTCGGCAGACGATGGCGAAACAGCTGTTCCCCCTGCTCGCTCAGTGCGATGACTTCTGTTTTGGTGCCGCCCAAATCAATCCCAATACGCACAAGACTCTCCTCATTATTTTGATTATCAACAGAGTAGAAGCACGCTTCCCGATTAGCAATGCAAGCGATGCGACAATTCGTTATCATGCCCGCTGATTTAACGACAAGGCCGTGGAAATTATCATGCTGTGGTTCAAAAATTTGATGGTTTACCGTCTCAGCCGCGACGTTTCGCTGCGCGCAGAAGAGATGGAAAAACAGTTAGCCGCTTATAGCTTTTCCCCTTGCGGTAGCCAGGATATGGCGAAAACCGGCTGGGTTCCGCCAATGGGCTCACAAAGCGATGCACTGACCCACGCCAGCAGCACGGGTCAAATCATCGTCTGCGCCCGCAAAGAAGAGAAAATTCTGCCCACGCCGGTGGTTAAGCAGGCGCTTGAAGCAAAAATTTTCAAGCTGGAAGCCGAACAGGGCCGCAAGCTGAAAAAAACCGAAAAAGATTCGCTGAAAGACGAAGTGCTGCACTCTCTGCTGCCGCGTGCCTTTAGCCGCTTCAGCCAGACGATGATGTGGATCGATACCGTTAACGGGCTGATTATGGTGGACTGCGCCAGCGCCAAAAAAGCCGAAGATACGCTGGCCCTGCTGCGTAAAAGCATCGGCTCTTTACCGGTCGTTCCGCTGGCGCTGGAAACGCCGATTGAGCTGACCCTGACCGAATGGGTCCGCAGCGGTACCGCGGCGCAAGGTTTCCAGATCCTGGACGAGGCCGAGCTGAAAGCCCTGCTGGAAGATGGCGGCGTGATCCGCGCGAAGAAGCAGGATCTGGTGAGCGACGAGATCGCCGTACACATTGAGGCTGGTAAAGTGGTCACCAAACTGGCGCTCGACTGGCAGCAGCGCATTCA
Source organism: Enterobacter sp. 296B2 (assembly GCF_034106185.1). Classification (NCBI taxonomy): domain Bacteria; kingdom Pseudomonadati; phylum Pseudomonadota; class Gammaproteobacteria; order Enterobacterales; family Enterobacteriaceae; genus Enterobacter; species Enterobacter sp. 296B2. Next base: position 127,260 of record NZ_JAWNCA010000002.1, read on the forward strand.
GTTCGTGATGTGTGACGACGGCTCCGTGAAGCGTCTGAAGTTCTGCGATGAACTGCGCGATCAGAACGAAGATATCGACCGGGAAGATTACGCCCAGCGCTTTGACGCGGACTTTATCCTGATGACCGGCGAGCTGGCCGCGTTAATTCAGAATCTGGTGGAAGGTCTTGGCGGCGAAGCGCAAAGATAACAGGCAAAACGTAGGCCGGGTAAGCGTGAGCGCCACCCGGCTTATTTTTTATTTCAGGTAGCGGCACAGATAAGAGGTCGGCTCAGCAACCTGCAAATGGAACTCGCTGTGGCCAGGTACGTTGAAAACTTGCCCGGCAGCGTAAACTTTCCATTCCGTTTCACCCGGCAGTAAGACGTTCAGCGCGCCGCTGACCACCGTCATCTCTTCCGCTTCAGCCGTGCCAAAGGTGTATTCCCCTTCAGCCATCACGCCCACACTGGCGCGGCCAGTGCTGCTGCTGGTAAAACCGATGGATTTCACTTTACCGGAAAAGTATTCGTTACTTTGAAGCATGAACTGGCCCTTATATTCAGAGATAAAAATTCACTATAGGGGCCATGCTCATCACCTGTCACGCAAAATCATTACGTCAGAAGCTCTGAGGCCAGGCGAGCCATCAGAACATTGGATAACAGCACCGGCACGTCCAGCGCCTTTTGCAGCAAATCGCGGTGATGCTGGTGGAAACCAAGACAGTCCAGAATCAACACATCTGCCCCTCTCTCCAGCAGCGCCTTCCCGGCAGCAATGAGTTTGGCCTCGCTGTCCCAGAAGGGGTTTGCCAGCGCATACAGGGGCGTTTTTTCGAGCACATGCCATTTTACTTCCTGGTTGTCCATGAGCTCCTCAATGGGCACAATGACCCCAACCTGGTGCCCGTCAACAATGGAGGCCACCAGCGGAGGAATAATGCGCATTGGCTCAAGCAGAATCGCATTACGCGCAATGAGTCCCTTAATGGGGGCGGTACTCATCAGCAAAATAACGTCATACGCTTGATTATCGAGTACTTCTATTACAGCCTGCAGCGAACGCTCAATTTTCTGTCGAGAAACATGCGCCAGTTTACCGTCGCTTAATAACGTCGCCAGGGGATCCTCCCCCGCCTCTACAGCGTAGTCTTCCATGACCTCTTCCCGACTCATCTTACCCAGCAGGCTAAGATGCGTGATCTGTTGTTCAGATACATGCTCGGTTAAGAGCGGTAACACTTCGCTTACAGGGACCACACCAATGGTGAGGATCGCCAACGTTGCCTTCATCTTCTTCGCCTTCCATCACTACAAAAACGTGTACACAGGTACAGGCTCACTACGCTGCACAGTTCGTTTTTTCAACAAAACAGCACCAAGCGTAGCAGGCGATCTCTGTCCCGAAATGTAAAGATCGCCTGCCGGTAACGGAGCTACCTGTAATAACTAAATATTAACTCCTGCTTAACATTTGCGATGAGTAAAAAGTGTGATTCAGGCACGGTATTGGAGCGTTTAGGAAAACATTCATGACTTATCGGGATCTTCGTAGCGCCGTTTGGCATCCAGCGCTTCCTGTTCAGTCTCATGTTCACTGATCAGCGAGTCCGGTTTGGGGTGATCGGCACGCAGCTGGTACCAGGTGACAGTCTGGTCGCCATTGCCTTTTTCAACGGTAACAATACGTGCTTCGCGCGGATAGGGAGGTCTGGTTGGCATAGCTCATCCTTTTTTTATGTCTGAGCTATCAGTATAGACGGCGGTTAGCTGGCACACGCCAGACGCAGGGCGGTAATAATCTGAATTACCACATCTTCCGGGGCCGCAGAGGCATCCACAACATGGTGCGCCGCTTCACGGTACAGGGCATCGCGCTCGGCCAGCACTTCGCTCACCTCTTCGCTGAGCGGCCTTGACGTCAGCGCCGGGCGTTGTCCCTCTTCAGGAAATGCCTCAAGGCGCCCGACCAGCGCCGCCACCGGCGCGCAGAGATAGATCACAATGCCTTTTTCGCGCATAAAGTGACGATTACATTCGGCCAGAACAATGCCGCCTCCCGTCGCAATGACGGCTGACGGCGTGGTGACCGCTTTCAGCGCGGCCGTTTCGCGGGCGCGAAAGCTTTCCCATCCCTCTTGCTCCACGATGTCTGCAATGGTTTTGCCGGCCTCGGTCTGCAGCCAGTGGTCGGTATCAATAAACTGACGATGACACGCGCGTGCCAGTTCCAGGCCAACGGTGGTTTTCCCACAGCCGCGGGGGCCAACTAAAAAGATGGGTTGGGTCATAGCCAGGTGTTCCCCTTGATGCCGAATGGCTGAAGAGTGTAAAGAAATAATTGCAGAAGATGTGTCGATTACTTTACTGCAAAGCGGTACGGGATGACAACCCTGTGGAAGCCACACTGTACCACAAATTGACAATAATTATCATTACGCTGTACGGCGCTTCACTTCCAGCAGCCATTTATCCAGTTCGGCGGCAAACTGCTGGCGATCGCGCTGGGACAGGCTGTCCGGTCCACCGGTCTGCACGCCGCTGGCCCGCATCGTATCCATAAAATCGCGCATGGTGAGCTTTTCACGAATGGTTGAAGGCGAATAACGTTCACCGCGTGGGTTGAGCGCCGCCGCCCCTTTCTCCAGCACTTCAGCCGCCAGCGGTATGTCGGCGGTAATAACCAGATCCTCCGCGCTGCACAGACGAACTATTTCGTTATCCGCTACGTCGAACCCGGCCGGCACGCGCAAGGAGCGGATGAACCGCGAAGGCGGTACGCGAATATTCTGGTTCGCCACCAGCGTCAGCGGCATCTGAACGCGCTCGGCGGCGCGGAATAAAATCTCTTTAATCACATTCGGACACGCGTCCGCATCAACCCAAATCGCCATATTGTCTCCCCATAATGACTCTGCCGACTATTGTCGCCTGCATTTCGTTGTTAAGCTATCAATCAGAGAAAACAACGCATAATGACGGAGAATCGTGATGGATAAGAAAATCGGGTTTATCGGCTGCGGTAACATGGGCAAAGCCATCCTGGGCGGCCTGATCGCCAGCGGGCAGGTCCTGCCGGGTCAGATTTGGGTCTATACCCCGTCACCGGATAACGTCGCCGCGTTGCGCGATCAATACGGGATCAACGCCGCCGAAAGCGCGCAGGAGGTGGCCCAGGTTGCCGATATCGTCTTTGGTGCCGTTAAGCCGAACATCATGATCAAAGTGTTAAGCGACATCACCTCCAGCCTGAATAAAGAGACGCTGGTCGTGTCGATTGCCGCGGGCGTGACGCTCGATCAGCTGGCCCGCGCGCTGGGCCACGACCGTAAAATCGTCCGCGCAATGCCGAATACCCCCTCACTGGTCAACGCCGGCATGACCTCCGTCACCCCTAACGCGCTGGTGACCTCAGAAGAGGTAGCGGACGTGCTGAACATCTTCCGCTGCTTCGGCGAGGCGGAAGTGATTGCGGAATCGATGATCCATCCGGTGGTCGGCGTGAGCGGTTCAGCCCCCGCGTACGTCTTCATGTTTTTAGAAGCGATGGCGGACGCCGCCGTGCTTGGCGGTATGCCGCGCGCGCAGGCGTATAAATTCGCCGCACAGGCAGTGATGGGCTCCGCCAAAATGGTGCTGGAGACCGGTAAACACCCGGGAGAACTGAAAGATATGGTCTGCTCCCCGGCCGGTACCACCATCGAAGCGGTGCGGGTGCTGGAAGAGCGCGGGTTCCGTTCGGCCGTCATCGAGGCGATGGCCAAATGCATGGAAAAGTCAGAGAAGCTGAGTAAATCCTGATGTCTGGTCGGGCGTCAGGCCGCCACTTCGGTGCGGCCGCGCCCGGCATTTTTCGCCTTATACAGCGCCACATCTGCCGCCTTCAGCCATTCCCGATAGTGCACAAACTGCGGTCCCCAGGGAGCCACGCCCACGCTGATGCGCAGAGGCTCTTTCGGCGCACATGGTAACGATAGCGTTTCCAGCCGCGCGTGAACCCGCGACATGACGGCGATGGCGCTTTCAGCGGCCGTCTGGGACATAATCACCGCGAATTCATCCCCGCCAAACCGGCCTATCGCATCGCCTGACCGCACCGACATCTGGAGCTGGCGGGTAATGGCCACGATAGCCTTGTCGCCCACGTCGTGCCCCCAGGTATCGTTGATGTTTTTAAAGTGGTCGATATCAATCAGCAATATCGTGGCAGTGCAGTGGCTCCGGCGACAGAGCTCAAACTCATTGCGCAGCAGCATTTCCCAATGTCGACGGTTAAAGACCCCGGTCATGCCGTCACGGGTACTCATCATTTCCAGCCGCCGCTTATGTTCCGCCAGCCTGACGGCAGTACGATGGCTAAGCCAGGCAAACAGCATGGGATAAAGCATAAGGACGGGAAGCGTTAAGCCCCACTCCAGCGCTCCCGGATTAAAGGGCACCACGTGGCCAACGAGAGGTAATGTGACCAGCACGGAAAGCGTGGTGAGTGCCATCCCCGAAATAAACAGACGACAGCCGCCTGAGCCCATCATATTTATACCCACCATCATCAACAGCGCTGCCGCAGGTAACGCATAAACTCCCATCACGCCAATCCATAGCCCGGCGATAATGGCATCCATCTTAAGGTTGAAGATCTCCTGCTGAAGAGGTGAAGCGGCGCGGCAGGATAACTGCCAGGCGAAGTGCGGCCAGACGAATGCCCACCCCACCAGTAACAACCACCAGCCGCCGGGTAAAAAATGGCTGACAAGCATTTCTGCCACGGGGAAAAACATCGCCGCCAGCCCGACAGCGCGCGCCAGCCGAACTCGCCTGGCGAGCTGGAAGCCGGTGCGGTGAGGGTCATCCTGAGAAAGAGTTAAACTCCACTCTTCCCGAATGCGCTTTTTGGTGTAATACGTTTCATCATTCATCATTTTTGGGAATATTCTGAAACATTTTCCCAAATTATAGAGAGGGGGTCTGCGGGGAAAGTATGAAATTTCGGGTGAGCAGCCCGCGCCGCTCACCCGTTAGAACTACACTTTTTTCTTCAAGCAGGCACTCATGAACTTGCTGCGATCGTCTCCCTTCAGGGACTGTTCGGTCGCTTTCGCATTACACTCGCGCATTTTTTGCTGCTGCGGCGTCAGGCTTTTTTCGCCGGGTTTCGCGGCGCCGTTTTTCAGGCAGTCGCTCATGTAAGTCTTACGCGCATCCCCCTTGAGACTCTGGGACGTCGCCTGTTGATTGCAGGTGGTCATACGTTGCTGCTGCGGCGTGAGCGTTTTCTCTTCCGCATTCGCCGAGGAGATCAGGAACAGGCCGGAGAACAGAGTAACCAGTAATGTTGTTTTCATTGCACCATCCTTTTGTGAACATTCCCTGTAAGTCTGGTTCGTGACAGAAAAAAAACCACCCGGCAGTTGTGATTTCCGCCGGGAATTTATCATTTCATATCCAGCGCGCCGAAATAGACGGTCTCGGCATAAATAGCCGGGGTAATTAACAGGGGAAGTAACGCGAAGAAACATGCGCTCTGTTTCAATTTATTTTATCAAGGTACCAATACATAAAAAATAAAACAGAGCGACTACAGGCATCCGGCATGACAATTTTATGACATGTCAGCACCGTCCGTAACGGCTTAACTGCGCGGATGCCTCAACAGCTTCTTTACGTATTGCTGCAGCAACTCGGCATCCTCTGGCGGAACCTGCGTATCGGGCCGCGCCTTGTCCAGCGCCCCTTCGATGCTATCAATTAACGCCTGCTGGTCAGATGTTGCCATCTGCCGCAGCAGCGCCGTGACAACGATTTCCAGCGCTTCGACCTGGGCGACCAGCTCTTTCGACTCCTCTTCCTTTTGTGCAAGCTTGACCAGCAACTCAGCAATGAGATTCTTCATCGTGCTATTTCCTTATGGGATTTTCTCTGAAATTAACACCAGGAATGAAATATGCAAAGCGGAGAAAAGTATTATCTTATGCAAAAGTGACGTTGCCGCCAAATTAGCGCCCCGGCATTTTCAGCGAAACGTTTTTCTATAAAATAAACGCCGCATTTTGTTATAAAAAATGCGGCAACCATAAGAATATATAATACATCTGTCAGCGGTTATTTCGCCGATTTCGCCTCCGCTATTTGCCTGCGGCGACGCAGGGCAATAGCCAGCTGAATAATATTGATTAAAACGACTATCGCCGTCGCGGCAAATACCCAGCGAAAACCCGCCATTGCAGAAACGGATGCGCCAATAAGCGGACCGGCAACGTTGCCTAAATACATAAAAGACTGGTTATAACCAAAAATACGCCCCGTCACCTGGTCGCTGGAATATTTGACCAGCAACGTCTGTACGGCAGGCAACATAGCGCCATCCGCAAAGCCGAGTAAAAATCGCAGCACGCCCAGCTGAAGCGGAGAGGTAACAAACGACATGGCGAAGAAGAGCACCACCGCAAAAATCAGCGTCGCCATCAAGATGCGCGCCGTGCCGATCCTGTCACCTAACTTCCCCAGGCGCGGCGCAGAGATCAGCGCGGAAACGCCCGGCACGGCGGCAATCATGCCGCTGAGAAAGGCGATATTGTTGCTGTCCGGCTCCATCGACTTAATAAACAGCGCCAGAATCGGGCCGACCGAACCGTTGCAGAGCTGGATCACCATGGTGGTGACAAACAGGCTAATCACGAGTCCCGGGTAAGGCAGCGAGGCGAAGACGGCCCTGCCGCTCAGGCGCTCAGATTTACTGATAACGGGGCGGCCACCCTCTTTGATAAGAAAGAGCGTAACCAGAAAGCTGATCACCAGCAGGATCGCGGTGATGATGAACACCGCGCGCAGCCCGACGTGGTCAGCCAGAAAGCCCCCCAGCAGCGGGCCGCCGATAACGCCGCTGATCTGGGCGGTAGAGAGCGTACTCAGCGCCCAGCCGCTGCGCTCGCGCGGCACCTGAGAGGCAACCAGCGCCATGGCGTTGGGAATATACCCGGACGTCAGCCCCATTACCGCCCGCAGGAAAAACAGCTGCCAGACGTTGGTGGCAAAGGCCTGGAGCAGAATAGCTATCGCCATCCCGAGCGAGGCGCGCAGCAGCATCAGCTTGCGCCCTTTCCTGTCGGCCAAGCTGCCCCACATTGGTGACACAATGGCGGAAACCAGAAACGTGACGCTGAACGTCAGGCCGGACCACATGGAGAGCGCTTCATGCGAGGTGACCCCCAGCTGCGAGACGTACAGCGGCAGGAACGGCAGGATCTGGCTGATGGCAAGCCCTGTAAAGAAGCAGCCGAACCAGACCGAGATGAGATTAACTTTCCAGGATTCCATACAGAAATAGTCTTCATTTTTAGGCGAATTCGCCGTCAGATTAGCAAGTTACGCGCCTTAACGTCGCACCAGAGATGCGGCCTTGCTGACTTTGGTGTTTTATCTTCCCAGTCATCATATTTGTGAAATAAGTCACAAATCATCCATTTTCTGGCGGAAGATTATGCTTCAGCGACAGAGGCCAAAACCGCGCATTCCCAGATGAAAATGGCTGGCGTGCGCCGCGTTATACTCCGGCCCAAGACCGTTACCGTAGTAGCCGCAGCTTGCCGCCAGCAGAGCCTTCAACCAGGGCTGCGTTTTTGCCGATTTCCAGCCCTTCAGCACCGTAACATGCTCCCCGTTCGCCAGCCGAAAAGCGGCGATATCCAGCGCCTCTGCCGTGGCATGCTCGCTGCGCCGCGCATCGGGCCGGTGGTAGATATTGCGGCAGGCAAAGCTGCCGAGGTGCTCAATGCGGGTCAGTTCACTGCCGGTGAAGCGTTTAGTCAGGGGCCGGGCCTGCTGGCTGACAAACAGGGCCGAGCTGAGCGCCAGCGGACAGCTGGCAAGAAAACTGCCGTTCAGGCTCACCGGGCCGAAGTCTCGCACGCGCACGACGTCGCTCAGCGGACATTCCCCGCCGCTGTCAGCCACCGCCTGGGTGCGAATAAGGTTTCTTTGATTAGCCTGCGCTAACAGGCTCGAGCAGACTTCGGGCGTTAAGCGCCGAAGTTTATACTGGGTAATGCGGCCAGGCGGGTCGTCCAGGGTCAGCGGCGTGAAGGGGTTGTAGTAAGACGGCAACCAGCGATAGCCCGCCGTTGCGATTACCCCAAGGATGAAAACGATCAGCAGCGTTTTTCCTTTCACTCTCCCCCCTCACTGTTACCCAAAACATTATGGCAGAAGGCCGCGAAACCCGCAGGGCATCGTGGTATGTTATTGGCTTTTCGTCAGACTGGAAGAGAGTGAGATGGCAAAGCAGCGCGTAGGTATTGTCTTTGGGGGAAAATCAGCAGAGCACGAGGTGTCATTGCAATCGGCTAAAAATATCGTTGATGCGATCGATAAAAGCCGTTTCGACGTGGTGCTGCTGGGCATTGATAAACAGGGCCAGTGGCACGTTAACGATGCCAGCCAGTATCTGCTGAATGCCCACGATCCGGCGCACATCGCCCTCAACCCTTCGGAGATCAGCGTCGCCACCGTACCCGGCGTCATGAAGGGACAGCTCATCGACGCAGGCAACGCGCAGGCTCTCGCCCAGATCGACGTGGTCTTCCCTATCGTGCACGGCACCCTGGGCGAAGATGGTTCCCTGCAGGGGATGTTGCGCATGGCCAACCTGCCGTTCGTCGGCTCGGACGTACTGGGCTCCGCCGCCTGCATGGACAAAGACGTCACCAAACGTCTACTGCGTGATGCCGGCCTGAATATCGCACCATTCGTGACGCTCACCCGCGCCAACCGCGATAAGCACAGCTTCGCGCAGATCAGCGCTGAATTGGGTCTGCCGCTGTTTGTGAAGCCGGCCAATCAGGGCTCCTCCGTGGGCGTCAGCAAAGTCACCAGCGAAGCAGAGTTCACGCAGGCCGTTCGTATGGCGTTTGAGTTCGACCATAAAGTGGTGGTTGAGCAGGGGATCAAAGGCCGCGAAATTGAGTGCGCCGTGCTGGGCAACGATTTTCCACAGGCGAGCACCTGCGGTGAAGTGGTCTTAAACAGCGACTTCTACTCCTATGACACCAAATACATTGATGATAAAGGCGCACAGGTTGTCGTTCCGGCGAATATCGATCCGGCGATCAACGACGCGATCCGAGCGATCGCCATTCGCGCCTATCAGACGCTCGGCTGCAGCGGCATGGCGCGCGTAGATGTGTTCCTGACGCCGGAGAACGAAGTTGTTATCAATGAAATCAACACGCTGCCGGGTTTCACCAACATTAGCATGTATCCAAAACTGTGGCAGGCCAGCGGGCTAGGCTACTCTGAGCTGATCACCCGCCTGATCGAACTGGCGCTGGAGCGTCACGCCGCCGACAGCGCCCTGAAAAGTTCCGTCAACGGTTAATCGGCACCCTTAGCCGTCTCCTCCGCTGTCGTCTCTTCCGGACGACGGCGGATAATCAACCCTGCGAGCCAGAAACTGATTACCCAGGTCACCAGGCCCACGGCATAGGTTTGCCAGCCTTTTGCCTCAAATCCCAACAGCCCCACGACGCCGTTAAGAATAAAAATCAGGCCAATAGCAAAGGCGTAGTAGTGCCAGTCACGGCGAAGTTTGGACGTGAGCTTCATAACAACTCCGGCAGGGAAAAAAAGACATCCTCTCACAGTTTTACCGCCAGGTCTGTGGCAGATGCGGAAATTCTGAAACGCGGCGCAGTTTCATTTAAGTTAACAAATTGTGACATGCTGCAGAAATCAACAATCCAGGAGAATTCCTGAGCGAAAATTACCACGATTCTGATATTGACAAATGCGATGACCTGTCAAACTCACTCCGTAAGACGCGAATTAAAACAGAGTGATATCTCGGGAGGTCAACATGGCTGACTTTACATTGTCGAAACCGATTTTTGGCGGCAAACCAAAAACCTCCACGGCGGGTAATATCGCGTATGCCCTGTTTGTCCTGTTCTGTTTCTGGGCTGGCTCCCAGCTGCTCAATATGCTGGTGCACGCGCCAGGCGTTTATGAACACCTGATGCAGGTGCAGGATAACGGACGCCCGCGGGTTGAAATCGGGTTTGGCGTGAGCACGCTGTTTGGCCTCGTTCCCTTCCTCGCGGGGTGTATGATTTTAGGCGTTGTCGCGCTCGTCCTGCGCTTTCGTCGTCGCCATTAAAGCCCCATACAGCGAGCCCGTCGATCGTCCACGCGTTTCGCGAACCATGCTGTTGTCAGGTTACGCGTGATCTTAGGGCTTTCCAGCTGAATACCCGGCAGAATAGCCCTCGGTAACGTTTTCCCACTCTTCTTCTCTGCAAGGGCAAATACCTTCTTGTAGAGATCCGTTTTCTCAAACGCCAGGCTGTCGCCTTTCTCAAGCTGACGCCGAATGTCGCTATTACTCATATCAAGCGCTGTCGATAATTTCCGGATCGCCCGCTCGGTGCTTCCCGCCTCGCTGCTGCCGTAGGCGATAAGATCGCCGTCCAGCGCCAGCTTGACGCCGCTTGCGCGGCTGACCGCACTCTGAAACGCCGCGTTACGGCTGGCATACCAGCCCGCGTTAAAGTCTGCAAAGCGGTACAGCGGCTCGCTGTAGTTCGCCGGATAGTTCAGCAGATGATACGTGCCGAACCACAGCCCGCCGCGCAGGGAGAAGACCTCCTGACGCACCGTACCGTCAATTTCCCACGGGTAGCCGTCGGTATGCTTCTCAGCAAACGCAATGCTCACCTGCATCGGGCCGCCGGTGTGAACCGGATTCAGCGAGCCAAACAGTTTCTGTCCCATCGGCACCATGTTAATGAAATCATCAAAGATGGCGCTGAGCTGTTTTTCGGTTTTCACCGTGTCCAGCCGTTCGCTGTAGCTTTTGCCGTTTGGCGAGGTGATTTTCAGCGCGGTATGCACGAGGAACACCGGGATATGCATTGATTCCGCGCGGCGGTCAATCTCTTTCCAGGCGATTTTGTTGAGACCCGGCACCACCGGGTCTGACTGGTACATCGACTCCTGCTGCGCCACCGCCAGCACCGAGCAGATATTCTCCTCGGTAGGGGCAATCTTCTGGCTTTCGAAGGTTTTTGCCAGCGCATCGGCCCACGCATTGCGATCCTTCACGCTGGCGGGCATTTTTTGCCGCACAACGCTTGCCACATCCACGGGCTTCTCACCCTTTTTAAGCGGAGTCGCCCCTTTTTCGGCGCAGCCCGCCAGAACGAGGGCAGCCAGCAAGGACAACGGTAACGCACGCGGTAAGGCAAAAGACATAGCAACTTCCTGTATTAGCTAAATGTGTTGGTGACTTCCTGCAGGTCACGATCGCCCAGCTCATGTTCAAAGCTGCGCAGACGTTTATAGATAGACATCAACTCTACCAGCGTGGTCCAGGAGTTGATCAGATACTGGAATGAGTTTCTGACCTGATCGAACACGTTCGTAATCTGGGTCAGTAAGCCCAGCGTGATTGTTCCCGCAACAATAGACGGGAACAACAGGAATAGTCCAAAAACAGTATCGACCTGCAGATAGAAAATACGGGCAATATTGAAATACATGTAGTGGAAATAGAGCCTGAAGTAGTTGAAACGGACGTTGCGGAACAGCTCTTTTATCGTCGGGGGCGCAGCGCGCGTTGGGTCGTCCTCTCCGTAGACCAGTTCCTTACGATAGGCCGCTTCAACACGCTGGTTCTTAAACTCTAAGCCCGGCAGCTTAATCCCGACGACGGCAAGCAGGCCTGTGCCCATAAGCGACCAAATCAGCGCCGGGATAAGCAGGCCGTACGGTAAATGTCCGACAATCGGCAATGCTGAAATATGGGGAGAAAGCGCGACCAGAATCGGTAAGAACGCAAACAGTTTCAGGATGGCATTAAGCAGGCTGACGCCCATATCCTCAAGCGTTGACGCGAAACGCATGGTGTCTTCCTGAACGCGCTGAGCAGCACCCTCAATATGACGCAGACGCTCCCAGTGCGTCATGTAGAATTCGTTCATCGCCGTACGCCAGCGGAAGACGTAATGGCTGACGAAGAAATTATTCAGCACCGCCACGGTGACAGCGATCATCGCAATGCCCATAAAAATTTTTAACTGATTATAAAGCTCGCCGATTGGCACCCTGTTAGGGGCGCTCAGCGCTTTCTGGATGAGATCGTAGAACGGGGCATACCACGCGTTAATGGCTACGCTCACTTCGACCAGAAACCAGGTGACAAAAATAATCAGCGACGTTCCCAGAATGGACCACGTCTGCCAGCGATGAGGGGAATAATTAAACCAGAACAGCGCAAACAGCCCCACGCACAGCGCGTAATAGGCATAAAACAGCAGATAGCTGAACGACCAGAAGCGCGCCGCGCTAATTGGCACCTCGCCTGTCGCCCCCACGATGCGTGCCAGCCATGCACCGCCGCCCGCCAGCCAGAACACGACCGCGATCAGTGCCCAAATAAATGCCGACAGGAAAAAAGGCCCCGGCTTTGGGAAAAAAGACTTAAACATGATGCTTCCTTCTTGTTGTTATGGTTGTTGCTGTGCTCAACGCATTACCACACGAATACCTTGCCCGGGCCGGTCTCCCGGCTCGGGCAAAAAGGTCAGACCCGTGGGTTGATTATTAGTTCGCTTTCCAGTTTTCGAGAATTGTTTCGGTGCGTTTCACCGCGACAGGGTTCGCCGGCGCAATGAAGTTTCGCCAGACGTCGTTGTGATGGTTAATCAGGATGTGTGCTTCAGCTGCCGGGCGGTTGGCGGTGGTATGGGCATCTTCCGCCACGGTAATGTGGTAACCCCGGCTGACGCCATTTTTGACCGTGGCATCAACGCAGTAGTCGGTGGCGCAGCCGCAAATGACAAACTCACGAATGCCCTGCTCGCGTAATAGCGTTTCTAGCGTGGTGTTGTAAAAAGCATCACACGCGGTCTTGGTCACGTACAGCGCGCCAGCGGGCTGATGGAGTTCAGGCAGCAACGCAAACCCTTCACTTCCCTCTTCCAGCCCCCCGGCCTCGGCATGCTGAATAAAAATCACCGTGTCGGCTGCCTGCGTAAGCTGGTTGATCAAAGAGACACAGTTCTTGCGCTGATGACGAGGGGTTTCAAACACCCCGTTCTGCATATCAACCACCATTACCACACGCTTTTCAGACATACCATTCTCCGCAAGATTGAGTAACACTGGTACCTATCATAAGCCCGATGTCACAAAATGGGAGAGCACTCGCAGGGAAATTCTTCATATTTACCCATGGTTACGTTTTTCTCGCTATGGTTATGCTAATCGGGGCATTGCACGGTGCCGATTAGTAGTATAAATACCCATTACTTTCCTCATTCACTTCATGGATGCTTTTCGTTGAAACGTTGTCTGCTCTCTTTTGCCGCGCTGTGTGCGGTGAGCTTCTCCACCGCCCAGGCAGCCCAGCCGCTGACGGCGCCCGTTTTGGCTTCAGATATTGCCGATCGCTACGCGAACCTTATCTATTACGGCAGCGGCGCGACCGGGATGGCAATGGTGGTCATCGACGGCAACCAGCGCGTTTTTCGCAGTTTTGGGGAAACGCGTCCAGGTAATAACGTTCGCCCGCAGCTGGATTCCGTTGTGCGCGTCGCGTCCTTAACCAAGCTGATGACCAGTGAAATGCTGGTGAAACTACTCGACCAGGGCGTGGTGAAGCTCGACGATCCGCTCAGCAAATACGCCCCGCCGGGTGCCCGTGTTCCGACGTATCAGGGCACGCCAATCCGCCTTGTGAACCTGGCAACCCACACCAGCGCTCTGCCGCGCGAGCAGCCGGGCGGTGCAGCGCACCGCGACGTTTTTGTCTGGCCAACGCGCCAACAGCGCTGGAACTACCTGAGTACCGCCACGCTGAAATCCGCCCCGGGATCGCAGGCCTCTTACTCGAACCTGGCGTTTGATCTGCTGGCGGATGCGCTCTCAGCGGCGGCGGGCAAACCTTATCCGCAGCTGTTTGAAGAGCAGATCACGCGTCCGCTGGGCATGAAAGACACCACCTTTACCCCTTCCCCGGACCAGTGCAAACGCCTGATGGTGGCAGAGAAAGGCGCAAGCCCGTGTAACAATACGCTGGCGGCCGTGGGCAGCGGCGGGGTCTATTCCACCCCTGGCGACATGATGCGCTGGATGCAGCAGTTCCTTTCTTCGGATTTCTACTCCCGCAGCAGCCAGGCCGATCGTATGCAGACCCTCATTTATCAGCGTACTCAGCTGCACCGCGTCATCGGGATGGACGTGCCGGGTAAAGCCGATGCGCTCGGCCTGGGCTGGGTCTATATGGCGCCGAAAAATGGCCGTCCGGGCATTATTCAGAAAACCGGCGGCGGCGGCGGATTCATCACCTACATGGCGATGATTCCGCAGTCCAACGTGGGCGCGTTTGTGGTGGTCACCCGTTCTCCTAACACGCGCTTCGTTAATATGAGTGACGGCATTAATAACCTGGTGGCTGAGCTGAGCGCCAATAAAGCCCAGGTGCTTACCGCATCTAACTGATCTTAATAATCTCAGGGCAAGCGGTTGATGTTAAACCGTTTGCCCCGAACGCTCCCCCTTCCGCAGTCTTGCATTATCTACCGCTAAACCGCCCACTTTAATAAACACCTCACGGTGCTTTCGGTTACACTAACCTTCTTTGTTCCACAAACATCAGGCATACCATGACCGATTTAATTGCACGCCCCCGCCGCCTGCGCAAGTCACCTGCACTGCGCGCTATGTTTGAAGAGACAACACTGACCTTAAACGATCTGGTGTTGCCGATTTTTGTTGAAGAAGAGATTGATGACTACAAAGCCATCGAAGCCATGCCGGGCGTGATGCGCATTCCTGAAAAATATCTGGCGCGCGAGATCGAACGCATCGCCAACGCGGGGATCCGCTCGGTGATGACCTTCGGCATCTCCCACCATACTGACGCGACCGGCAGCGATGCGTGGAAAGAAGACGGGCTCGTGGCCCGCATGTCCCGCATCTGCAAAGAGACCGTGCCGGAAATGGTGGTCATGTCCGACACCTGTTTCTGCGAATACACCTCCCACGGCCACTGCGGCGTGCTGTGCGATCATGGCGTGGATAACGATGCCACCCTGCTGAACCTCGGCAAGCAGGCTGTGGTCGCTGCCGCTGCGGGTGCGGATTTCATCGCGCCGTCTGCGGCGATGGACGGCCAGGTTCAGGCGATCCGTCAGGCGCTGGATGCGGCAGGCTTTACCGACACCGCCATCATGTCCTACTCCACCAAATTTGCCTCCTCGTTCTACGGCCCGTTCCGTGAAGCAGCTGGTACGGCGCTGAAGGGCGATCGTAAGACCTATCAGATGAACCCGCTGAACCGCCGCGAAGCAATTCGTGAATCCCTGCTCGATGAAGCTCAGGGCGCAGACTGCCTGATGGTGAAACCAGCGGGCGCGTATCTCGACATCCTGCGCGACATCCGCGAGCGCACCGAACTGCCGCTGGGGGCATACCAGGTGAGCGGCGAGTACGCGATGATCAAATTCGCCGCGCTGGCAGGGGCTATCGACGAAGAGAAAGTGATCCTCGAAAGCCTGGGGGCGATCAAACGCTCGGGCGCGGATCTGATCTTCAGCTACTTCGCGCTGGATCTGGCTGAGAAAAAAATCCTCCGCTAATCTTCACCAAACTGCAATACAACCGACATCTGCTCCTTCTACTGTCTTCTCAAGACGGCAGGAGGAGTAATCATGTTTAGCCTCGATAGCGTTCTCGACGATCTTTGGCCTCAGGCGAGGCCTGCACCCTGGCAAAAAAGTCTGTTAAAAAGGCTGTTTTACGAAGACGAATTCCAGCAGTTTGCCGCCGCTCACCGCCACCTGAAAGGGCTGGATATGGTGGAGCAAGTTCTGGAACACCTTGATATTCTCTGCACCGTTTCCGCCCGCGATCTCGAACAAATCCCCGAACATGGCCCGCTGGTCATTATTGCCAACCACCCGACGGGCACCCTGGACGGGCTGGCGCTGATGTACGCCGTCTCCCGCGTGCGACGCGACGTTAAAGTCGTGACCAACCGGATGCTGACCCACCTTGAGCCCCTCAGTTCTCTGTTTATTCCGGTCGACAATATGGGCGGCAGGACGGCGAAGTCGTCCCTGATTCAGATGGAGCAGCATCTGCAAAACGCGGGCGTGCTGATCTTCTTCCCGGCGGGAGAAGTTTCACGGCCCACGCGCAAAGGCATTCGCGATAAAAAATGGCACTCAGGCTTTATCAAACTCGCCAGCAAGCTGCGCGCCCCGCTGCTGCCGGTGCATATTCAGGCGCACAACAGCCTGCTCTTTTATGCCAGCACGCTGGTGTCACCGACATTGTCGATGCTGCTGCTGATGCAGCAGATGTTCCGCCGCCGCCACAGCCAGCTGCCGATTAAAATCGGCCAGCATATTGCGTGGAACAGCTGGTTTAGCGCTACCCTTTCGTCTCGTGAGATGGCCGAGCAGTGCCGTCAGCACGTGATGCGTCTTGGCAAGGGATTGCCTGGCGTTTTTAAAACCCAGTGTGCGATTGCCCGTCCGGAAGACCGGGCCACGCTGAGACGTGAACTGGCGCAGGCCGAGTGTCTGGGTAAAACCAGCGACGGCAAAACCATCTACCTGTGGCAGCGCAACGGGCAGGAAGAGGCTCCTCTTCTGCGCGAGCTGGGCCGCCTGCGCGAGATTGCGTTTCGTGCGGTGGAGGAAGGGAGCGGTAAACGC
Source organism: Enterobacter sp. 296B2 (assembly GCF_034106185.1). NCBI lineage: Bacteria > Pseudomonadati > Pseudomonadota > Gammaproteobacteria > Enterobacterales > Enterobacteriaceae > Enterobacter > Enterobacter sp. 296B2. The sequence continues at coordinate 143,954 of NZ_JAWNCA010000002.1, forward strand.
CGGGACACCGACAGCTACGATGATGATTATCTGCACCTGATCCTGTGGGATGAAGAGGATCTGGAGATTGTCGGCGCGTATCGCTTTATGCCAACGGCCATGCAGGTCGAAAAGCGCGGCGTTGATGGGCTGTACAGTTACAGCCTGTTTCACTACGACGACAAAATGCAGGACGTGCTGGAGCACGGTATTGAGCTGGGGCGCAGCTTTATTCAGCCGCGCTACTGGGGGCGTCGCGGTCTGGACTATCTGTGGTCCGGCATCGGGGCTTACCTGGCGCGTTACCCTCACTACCGCTACCTGTTTGGGCCCGTCTCCATCTCCGGCGGCTTACCGCCTGCGGCGCGGGATCTGCTGGTCGCCTTTTACCGCCTGTGGTTCCCGGCGACGCATCCACTGGCCGCGTCACGCCAGCCTTACCCGGCATCGCTGCCGGACATACTGGCACAGTTTGGCGGCGTGGATTACGTGGATGACCTGACAAAGCTGAAATCCCTGCTCGGTAATCTGGGCTGCGGCATTCCGCCGCTCTACAAGCAGTATTCCGAACTCTGTGAACCCGGCGGCGTACAGTTTATTGATTTTGGCAGCGATCCGGCGTTTAACAACTGCGTAGACGGTCTGGTGCTGGTGGATTTGTGTTACCTGAAGGCGAACCGCTATCAGCGGTATATTGAGGCGCATTTAACACCCTCACCCCAGCCCTCTCCCTAAAAGGGAGAGGGTGAAAAACGTACCACACAGCCCCTCGCCCTTTGTTCAGAAGGTGAAAACCGCACCGTACAGTCCCCTCGCCCCTTTGGGGAGAGGGTTAGGGTGAGGGGATCAAGGCGCACGATAAAACGGCTTATCCCCCAAAATCGTCGCCCGCTGCATAATCCTTCGCTGCGGCAGATAGTCCGCATTGGCATAGTGTTGCGTCACGCGGTTATCCCAGATCGCCAGGTCGTTCTCCTGCCAGCGCCAGCGCACCTGAAACTCCGGTTTAGTGATATGTGCGAACAGGAAACCTAACAGCGCTTCGCTCTCTTTTTCCGTAACGTCCACAATGCGCGTCGTAAATCCTTCGTTCACGAACAGCGCCTGCTTGCCCGTGACCGGATGGGTGCGCACCACCGGGTGCAGCAGCGGCGGATGCTTCGCCACCGCCTCCAGCCAGCGCTGGTGCTCCTCTTCGGTTTTACGGTACTTGTATTCCGGGAACGATTTTTTGAAGTCGTGCTCCGCCCGCAGCCCGCTCAGGAGCACCCGGAGCGGTGCGGAAAGCGCCTCATACGCCGCAATCCCGCTGGCCCACAGCGTATCCCCGCCCGTCTCCGGCAGCAGCTTCGCCGCCAGAATCGCCCCGGCGGGAGGCGTCTCGATAAAGGTCACATCGGTGTGCCAGTTGTCGTTATCCGGTGGGTTATCGTTGTGGGTGTCCAGAACGATAATCTCCTCCACCCCTTCCGCATGCGGATAGACCGGGTGGATATGCAGATCGCCAAAGCGCAGGGCCAGCGCGCGCTGCTGCTGCGGGGTGATCGCCTGTTCGCGCAGGAACACCACCTGATGGCGCAGCACCGCGTGGTACAGCTGCTCGAACTGGTTATCGCTCAGCGGACGGGTCACATCCAGGCCCGACACCTGCGCGCCAATGTACGGCCCCAGCGGGGTAATAGTCAGACGTTCACTCATTGTATTTCTCCATGCCAGGGCGTCAGGCGGCGCTGTAACGCGCGCAGCCCCAGTTCTAATCCGAAGGCGATCGCGGCAATTACCGCAATCCCTGCCAGCACCACGTCAGTCGCCAGGAACTCCCCCGCCGACTGCACCATAAACCCTAATCCTCGCGTGGCGGCGATCAGCTCTGCCGCCACCAGCGTGGACCAGCCCACGCCAAGCCCGATGCGTATCCCGGTTAAAATCTCCGGCAGCGCGCCCGGTAAAATCACGAACAGCAGCACCTGCGTACGGCTGGCCCCCAGCGACTGCGCCGCGCGGATCCGCACCTGCTGGGCGCTCTTCACGCCCGCCAGCGCCGACATGGCAACCGGGGCGAAAATCGCCAGATAAATCAGCAGGATTTTTGACGTTTCACCGATGCCGAACCAGATCACCATCAGCGGCAGATAGGCCAGCGGCGGCACAGGACGGTAAAGCTCAATCAGCGGGTCGAGGATGCCGCGCACCGTCGGGCTTAGGCCCATCGCGATCCCGACCGGAATACCGATAATCACCGCCGCCAGCAGCGCCACCAGAATGCGCGTCAGGCTTGCCCCAAGATGCTGCCAGAGTGTGGCATCCATAAAGCCCTGCGGCCCGGCGATGGTAATGAGTTTCTCCAGCACCTGTCCCGGCGGCGGCAGAAACAGCGGGCTGACCCACTGCAGGGCCGCAACCGCCCACCACAATGCCCACAGTACAAGCAGCGTACCGACGCTCAAGGTGATTTGGCGAGAGAAAGGCCAGCGCAGCGCCAGACGCGTGCGGCGCGTTTTTTCACTGAAAACGATGCTCATGAGAAGGCCTCCCGCTGCTCAAACACGCGGCTTAAGACGTATTCGCGTTGCTCAATAAACCGCGGGTCGGATTTGATGCTGCGCACGGGTTCGCCCGCGACGTAGCGGCGGGCGAAATCCAGCGGCAAGCGCTCCAGCACGCGCCCCGGCCCCGGCGAAAGCAGCACCAGCTCCGTCGCCATAAACACCGCCTCTTCGATATCGTGGGTAATTAACAGCACCTGCTTGCCCGTCTCATGCCACAGGCGCAGCAGCAGGGTTTGCATCTGCTCGCGGGTGAAGGCATCCAGCGCCCCGAACGGCTCGTCCAGCAGCAACAGCTGCGGATTGGCCGCCAGCGCGCGGGCAATGCCGACGCGCTGGCGCTGACCGCCGGAAAGCTGCCAGATAAAGCGTTTTCCCGCCCCTTCCAGCCCGACCTTTTTCAGCATCACCCGCGCCGTTTCCAGCCGCTGTTCGCGGTTAATGCCCGCAAGCTGTAGCCCAAACGCTACGTTTTCCTGCACGTTACGCCAGGGAAGCAACCCTTCGTTCTGAAAGACCACCCCGCGCTCGGCGCCCGGGCCTTCCACCTTTTTGCCTTCCAGCTGAATGGTGCCGTGCTGATACGGTACAAACCCGGCGATCAGATTCAGCAGCGTGGTTTTTCCGCAGCCGGACGGCCCGAGCACTACCAGCAGTTCACCGCTGCCCAGCGTCAGGTTGATGTCCTCCAGCGCGGGTTTCCCACCGTAATCGGCGTACAGGTTAGTAATATTCAGCATGGCGGACTCCTTATTTCACAAAGCGGTCGGTCACGTACTGGCTGTAATCTGCCGCCACCGCGGGCACTTTGCCCTGCTCTTTCAGGAAGGTGGCGGTATCAACAATCGCTTTGCTCACCGGCCCGTTCAGCTGCTGCACCTGCTGCGCGGGAGTCAGATAGGTATTGCCCTTCACCAGCCCCGGCACGTCCGCTTCCGGCACGCCGCTCAGGCGGGAGAGTTTTTCCAGGTTGGCGGGCTGCTTCAGCCATTCTTCCGGATTGCTGATGTACGGCTGCTGGGCGTCAATCGCGCTTTTGGCGAAGGCTTTCACCACCTCAGGATGCTTCTCGGCAAAGTCTTTGCGCACTACCCACACGTCGAGCGTCGGCGCCCCCCACTGGCCCACTTTTTCGGAGTCGGTCAGCACGGTGCCGTCTTTTTCCAGTTCGTTCACTGCCGGTGCCCACACGTAGGCCCCGTCAATATCGCCGCGCTGCCAGGCAGCGATAATCGCCGGCGGCTGCAGGTTGATGATTTGTACCTGACCCGGCTTGATGCCCCAGTGTTTCAGCGCCGCCAGCAGGCTGTAGTGAGTGGTGGAGATAAACGGCACGGCGATGCGTTTGCCGATCAGATCTTCCGGTTTGGTGATGTTTTTCTTCACCACCAGCGCTTCAGAGTTACCAAGCTGCGAGGCGAGCAGGAAAACCTCAATCGGCACCTGCTGGCTGGCCGCGACCGCCAGCGGGCTTGAACCAATATTGCCGATCTGCACGTCGCCGGAGGCTAACGCACGCACGACGGACGCGCCGCTGTCGAACTTGCGCCAGTCGACCTTCGCGCCGCTCTCTTTCGCAAAGGTATTGTCTGCTTGCGCAACCTTCGCCGGCTCCGCAGAGGTTTGATACGCGACGGTGACGTCCACCGCCTGCGCCTGAAATGCCCACAGCGCCAGCGCGCCGAGAAGTGTGATTCGCGATGAATTTACCATAGTGCCTGCTCCCCTTGTTGTTATGAGGGCAGTATTTCCGGCGCAGGAATTTTGATAAAGGAATAAAAAAGAATCGTTAATGACGATTCGTTTTTAGAAAAAAAGCGGGAAAGAATAGTTGGTTTTGTGCGGTTGGTTTTTTCCCTCTCCCCGTGGGAGAGGGTCAGGGTGAGGGCATCAGCGCTGCGCGTTCAGTTCCGCAATATCCTTCGGCGTGGTGCGACAGCATCCGCCGATTAACTTCGCTCCCGCCGCCAGCCACTGGGGCAGATACCCCGCCAGCGTCTCGCACGCTTCGCCGTGGTGATGCCAGGTTTTGGTTACCGCGTCATAATGCTCGCCCGAGTTCGGGTAAACCACCAGCGGCAGCGCCGTCAGGCTTTGCAGATGTTTTAACGCCGCGGTGGTGTTTTCCAGGGCGATGCAGTTAATGCCCAGCGCGACAATCTGCGGGTAGTTTGCCAGCACGTTGACTACGTCACGCAGCGGCGTACCATCGCTCAGGTGCTCGCTGTCGCGCAGGGTAAATGAGAACCACGCCCGGGCGCGGGGATACTCGGTCAGCAGTGCCGCCAGCGCCTTAATCTCCTCAAAGGATGGTAGGGTTTCGCAGGCCAGCAGGTCAGCGCCCGCATCCAGCAGCGCTTCCACGCGCGGGCGGTGGAATTCTGTGAATTCTTCGGCGCTAAGCACGTAGTCGCCGCGATACTCTGAGCCATCCGCCAGATACGCGCCGTAAGGCCCAACGGATCCCGCCACCAGCAGCGTGCCCGCATGCGGATTTTCAGCCAGATACGCTTCGCGCGCCTTGCGCGCCAGCTCCACGCTTTTGCCAATCAGCGCGCGGGACTGCGCCTCGTCCAGACCGCGTGCCGCAAAGCCCGCAGGCGTGGCCTGGTAGCTGGCGGTGATCGCCACCTGCGCGCCCGCGCGGTAGTAATCACGATGCACTTCGCGAATAAGATCCGGGTTTTCCACCAGCACTTTGGCAGACCAGAGGCTGTCTGCAAGGTTACAGCCGCGCGCTTCCAGCTCCGTTGCCATTGCGCCATCCAGCACCACAAACGGCTGTTTTTCAAGGATGGCGGTAAGCGGATTATTCTGCGACATGTTCAGGCTCCTGCGATGTCATATTTCGGGTCAGATAGTAGGCACCATAACACAGGGCGACGAACGGAAGCCCGCAATAAAGGGCAATCCGCTGGCTGGGGTCAAACCACAGGCCGACGCAGGCCACCACGCAGAGGATAAAACCGAGCACTGGCACCAGCGGATACCACGGCGCGCGGTACTGCAGCGCAGAGAGCGGCTGGCCGGACTGCAGATGACGACGGCGGAAAACGAAGTGCGACGCGCAGATGCTGATCCACACCGCCACCACCGCAAAGCCAGAAATGGCCGAGAGCGCCACAAACACCGTGTCCGGGGCCACCACGCTTGAGAACAGCGCCAGCACGCCGCCGAGCATGGAAACCGAGAGCGCCGTCAGCGGCACGCCGTTTTTGTTCACGCGGGCAAAGCAGCGCGGGAGCGTTTTCTCATTCGAGAGCGACCAGAGCATGCGGCCAGACGCGTACAGCCCGGAGTTCGCCGCCGAGAGGATCGCCGTCAGGATCACGAAGTTAAAGATATCAGCCGCATAAGGAATACCGACCTTCTCAAACACCAGCACGAACGGGCTCTTTTCCACGCCCGCCTGCTGCATCGGGATCAGCGCCGCCAGCACAAACACGGTGCCGATAAAGAAGATGATCAGCCGCGCGATGGTGGTGCGGATTGCAACCGGAATGACCTTATGCGGATTTTCCGTTTCACCCGCCGCGATGCCGATAAGCTCGGTCCCGGAGAAGGCAAAGTTCACCGCCACCATGGTCATCAGGATCGGCAGGCCGCCGTGCGGGAACCAGCCCTCGGCAGTGAGGTTGCTTAAACCCGGCGCGGGTGAACCGTCCTGCATCGGGATGAAACCAAAGACCGCCGCCCCGCCGAGGATGATAAAGGCGACGATGGTGATGACCTTCACCAGCGAGAACCAGAATTCCCCTTCGGCAAAGAAGCGTGTGGAGATGACGTTAAGGCCAAAAATCACCACGCAGAAGACCACGCACCACGCCCAGACGGGCACCTGTGGGAACCAGTACTGCATGCAGAACCCGGCGGCGGTAAAGCTCGACCCGAGCGCCACCGTCCAGGTCAGCCAGTAGAGCCACGCCACGGTATAGCCCGTCGCCGGGCCAAGATAGCGGGCGGCATAGACGTGGAACGCGCCGGTTTCCGGCATCGCCACGGAAAGCTCGCCCAGACACTGCATCACCAGCCAGACCACCAGCGCGCCGATCAGGTACGCCAGCAGCGTGCCCGCCGCACCGGTGGTGGAGATGATGTATCCCGTATTGAAAAACAACCCTGTCCCAATCACGCCGCCCAGGGAGAGCATAATCAGGTGGCGTGTTTTCATGGTGCGCTTAAGCTGCCCATTTTCTTGTTGTGTTTGCATATTACCTTCTATACGTATGGACATCTAAACATCCAAAGAAGGTGTTATACCGCGATTATTAACAAAAAGCTAGATGACCAGACGCAAGCGGGCGCGCCGCGCGCTGAGTCTGGGGTGGGTTGTGAGGATCACATAGAGAATCGGACGCCAGGCCATAAGCACCTCCGCAAGCAGATACTTACAGCATGGTGCGGGAGCGTGCGATCTTCGGTCAGTCGAAAGTGCTATCCGTGAAGCGCGAATTCATACCGCTATAGTGCCCTACAGGCTGCCACCCGGCGCAAAGGTTGGTAATTCTCACAATCAGTTCTATAGTCGACACAGTTTATTAGTAACCAGGACTGACTGATGCGCTTTAACGGACTGACCAAAGGTTTCTTTATTTTCATTCTCGCCCTTGTGACCTGGGCCTTCTTCGACGTGCTGTCGCCCTACTTCTCCGCGATACTGTGGGCCGCTATTCTGACCGTCATCTTCAACCCGGTAAAAAACAGGCTGCGCGCCGCGCTGGGGGATCGCAACGGGCTGGCCTCGCTGCTGACGATTGGCATTATCTGCCTGATCGTCTTCATCCCGCTGATGGTGATCCTCTCCTCGCTCGCCATTGAGCTGAACGTGGTTTACACGAAGCTCCAGGAGAACAACACGCAATTCCCGGAAGTGGTGGCGAGCATCTTTAACCACCTGCCGGACTGGGCCAGCGGCTTCCTGGCGGACCACAACCTGACCAACGCGGCGCAGATCCAGAAAAAACTCTCCGACGTCGCGCTGCAGGGCGGGCAGTATCTGGCGGGCAGCGCGTTCCTGATCGGCAAAGGCACGTTTGGCTTTGCCATTAGCTTCGGCATCATGCTTTATCTGCTGTTCTTCCTCCTGAAGGATGGACCGTATCTGGTGCGCCAGATCCTCGACTCCCTGCCGCTGTCCGATTTTGTTAAACAGCACCTGTTCGCCAAGTTTGTCGGCGTCTCCCGGGCGACGGTGAAAGGAACGGCGGTAGTGGCCGTCGTTCAGGGCACGCTCGGCGGGATCGCGTTTGCCATCGCGGGCATCGACGGCAGCGTGCTCTGGGGCGCGCTGATGGCGTTCCTCTCGCTGGTCCCCGCCGTCGGCTCGGCGATTGTCTGGGTGCCAGCCGCCATCTACCTGTTCGCCACGCACCAGCTGTGGCAGGGGCTGTTTATTGTCGGCTTCTTCGTGATAATCGTCGGGCTGGTGGACAATATCCTGCGCCCGTTGCTGGTGGGGAAAGACACCAAAATGCCGGACTACCTGATTTTGATCACTACCCTCGGCGGTATGGAGCTGTACGGCATTAACGGCTTTGTGATTGGGCCGCTTATTGCCGCGCTGTTTATCGCCTGCTGGAACCTCTTCTCCGGACGCGATCACGAAGGCAACGCCGAAGAGCTGGACGCGGATTTCATCGAAGAGGGAAAAAACTCTCCTGATTTGTAAGAACAGGCGTTCTGAAAGGCGGCGCTGTGCCGCCTTTTTTTTCGCTCTGAATCAGAGGTTTTCTATAATCTGAAAGAACGTTCTTCCATTTTTGCCGTAGAGGAAACCAACAGGTGCGAATCGCCACGATCACAAACTGGGCTTATGGGGTCACGGTGTGCCTGACCATTGCTTCCGGCATCGTCATGGTGATGGCTTCCCATGCCGACAACATAGAACGTGAGGCCGTAAAACAACGGCAAACCTTTGATCAGCTTACGGAAGAGATTGAAATAGACGCCTGGATGCTCTCTGATCTGGCGCGACTTTATGCCATCAAAAAAGAGCCTGACGTGCTGGAGAAATATCAGGCGAAAGAAGCGGAACTGAAGAATATTGAACATTCGCTGCAACAGCTCAAAAACACGGGAGCATCGGGTGAGGAGCTGGCGCTGCTGTATGACGGACTGAAGATTGTTGACGAACTGCAGGATGAGCAGCAGGCAGCCATTGACGGCATCACCCGGGGCGAAGATCGGCAAGCCGTTGCGTTACTCTTCGGTAAAAGTTATGAACTGGAATTAGAGCGGGCGCAGAGTAACATCGACCGCTTTCGCCTGCTGCTGGACAAGCGCATTATCGCCGACGTGCAGGCTGCCACCAGAACGTCAAAAGCGCTTCGTACCGCTTCAGAGGTGATGGTCGGACTGACCGCCGTGCTCTTCCTGTTTGTGATGGGCTTTATCCTCAAGCGTCGCGTGCTGCGTCCGGTGGTACGCCTGAGCGACGTCGTTCATCGTCTGGCATCACAGGATTACGCCGTCGAACCCCCGAACTTCACCCAGGTTGATGAGATAGGCGATATGGCTCAGGCCATCCGCATCTTCCGCGAAAACGGCCTTGCGCGACAGCGGCTGGAAAAAGAGCGCGACGCCGACTGGGCCATCCGCGAGCTGCTGGCGCGCATGACGCAGCGGCTGCAGGGGTGTGAAAACTTTAACGATGTCATTAACGTGGCGGAGATGTTTGCTCCCAACATCGCGCCGGGTATAGCGGGACGGCTCTACGTTTTCGATCGCGATCCGTGGCAAATGCGCTGCGCCGCCCAATGGCTTTCACCGACCGGTGATGAGACCACGTTCCACCCCGATGCGTGCTGGGCCGTGCGTCGCGGTCAGAGCCACCCGCCGGTTAACGGTGAGCCGGATGTCGCCTGCTATCATCTCCCGGCGTCACAGGCGGAAAGCGCGCTGTGCGTGCCGCTTATCGCCCAGGGCGAGGCTATTGGCCTGCTCTCGTTCCAGAACATCACCCCGGAAAATGCCCCTTCCCGCGCGTATCTGGAACTGATGGCCGAGGCGCTCGGGCTGGCGCTGGCAAACCAGCGCCTGCGCGACGCGCTGCTGGAAAAAGCCTTATTTGACCCGCTTACCGGCCTGCGTAATCGCCATCATCTGGAAGACACCCTGCATACTCAAATGACGCAGGCCATGCGCAACGGCGAGCCGTTAAGCTGCATGATGATCGACATCGATCACTTCAAAAGCATCAATGACCGCTTTGGTCACGAGGCCGGCGATGGGGTGATCAAAAACGTGGCGTCGATTGTTCAGCGGGCCGCGCACGATAGCGGGCTGGCGTTCCGCTACGGGGGCGAGGAGTTTCTGGTTCTGCTTCCCAATGCCGGTGAAGCAGAGGCGCACGCCTGCGCCCAGAAGATTTACAACGCCGTGCATGAACTGTCGCTTCGCTACGGGCTGACCGAGATTGGGCCGGTGGATGTGTCGATTGGTATCGCCAGCTATCCAGAGCATGCTCAGAGCGACAACCTGCTGCGCGCCGCGGACGTGGCCCTGTACCGGGCGAAAGAACTGGGACGCTCGCGAATTGTGAGTTTTGGGATGCTGGAGGCGGGCTAGGCCACCCGCCGGGTGGCAGACGCAAGAATATCGGGTATCAGAAAATGATAAACTTTTCGTGATATTCTTTTTTGATCGGGTTTACCTCATATACTCTTCTCAGAGCGGACAAACGCACGTTATAAAAATACTGACTTTTCAGTCTGTTATTATTTAGCGCGCAGGTGGCCGCCTCATCATAAAAATATCCTCTGGCATATTAACCACGGCGTTAATGTTACCGCGATTATAAAAAAATAATCGCCTCATCTTTACCCCTGTATTAATGCATGCAGCGCAGAAGGTTGTGAGCATGGCAGGCATTATTCTTCACAATGGAAAAACGTCTATGTCTAAAGTGGATTTACGATCCAAAAAAACCTGGGGAGCGCTGGCCTTAATTGCCGCGATCGCGGGGGCGATGGCTTCCGCATTTGCGTGGACGGCGGGCTGGCTTGGTTCACGCACCATCAGCCAGGCATTAGTCCCGGAAACGCCAACGCCGTTTCCTCCTGGATTTCGCCGTGCGCACGGCAAAGGGATGTGCTTTACCGGAAACTTCGTTCCTGAAGGAGCTGCGAGGTCACTGTCTACTGCGCGTCTCTTTTCACAAACGGAAACGCGCGTTGTCGGCCGGTTCTCTATTGGCACTGGCAACCCCTACGCGGCGGATAACTCAACGAAAACCCTGAGCATGGCACTGATGTTCAGCACAGACGACAAACAGCAGTGGCGTATGGCAATGAACAACGAGCCCTACTTTGCCACCCGGGATCCAGAAGGCTTTCTGGCTCTTCGCAAAGCAACCGCGCCAGATGCAGCAACCGGCAAACCGGATCCGCAGCGCCTCGCTGCATTCTTAAAAGCCTATCCGGAAGCAGAGAAATACCTTAAATGGGCGGCACACAAACCCGCACCCGGCAATTTTGCTGGCGCAACGTTCTACAGCATTAACGCCTTCTACCTTGTTGACGCCCACGGTAATCGCCAGGCGGTGCGCTGGATGATGCGCCCGCACGATCCTTTTATATCGTTGAGCGAGGCGCAGCGTCAGACAGCCGATCGCAACGCCATGTTCGAGGGCGTCAGCCAGAGACTTGCTCAGAAACCACTCTACTGGGATTTCGTTCTTCAACTCGCGCAGCCGGGTGACCCGGTGGATGACCCTTCCCAGCCGTGGCCGAACGATCGCAAGCAAATTGTGGCCGGAACGCTGGAGGTGACGCAGGTGGAAGCCCAGGCAGAGGGTCCCTGCCGCGACGTTAACTTCGACCCATCGACGGTTCCAGCGGGTGTGGAAGTGTCTGCCGATCCTGTCCTGAACGCGCGTTCTGCCGCGTATTCACACTCTTTCAGCCGCCGCGAGCGGGAAATTGGCTACGGCAAGGCAACCGAGGCCGTTCAAATGCAGGAGGTTAAATGAACCAGAACCGTGAAGGACAAGAAAAAACGCCCCAGCATTTCAACGCGCTGGCTCGAGGGCTGCACTGGCTCATGGCGGCGATGATTCTGGCAATGCTGTTCATTGGTACGGCAATGATGACGACGCTCCATCATCGGATAGCGCTAATCGACCTGCATCGCCCTCTGGGGATTGCCATACTACTGCTGGCGCTGCTCCGTCTGATGAACCGCCTGCGTAGCCAGCCCCCCCAGCTCCCTGCAGATTTGCCCTTCTGGCAGGTATTTGCGGCAAAGGCGTCGCACTGGCTGCTGTATGCGCTCATGCTGGCAATGCCATTTTTGGGCTGGGCGCAGCTGTCGGCAGCAGGCTTGCCCGTCGTTATGTTTGAGGGTTTTAACCTCCCACCGATTGTGCCAACAAGCCCAACGCTTTTCGCATGGTGCCACGATGCCCATAGCCTTCTGGCGAAACTCCTTTTTGCCGTGGTGCTCTTACATATTTCAGCCGCATTAGTTCATGCCTGGATCTACCGGGACAGCGTTTTTGCCAGCATGGCGAAAAGCGGCAAATCGGCGAGTCAGCCGCCTCAAGAGCGCTAACATTCCCATCGCCCAACCGCGTCCGTTTGTTTAATTCCCCTGTTCGCTACCCGGATGGAAATCGGGTGGCGCATCATTTAGCAACCGGAGCGAGGCATATTGTTTTCGCTCTGGGTACACCTTGAAATACCACGAAAATATTATCGACACTCCCGATATTATGCCGAACATTCCTGGGCTCCCCTGCCAGAATAAACGCGACTGATATATTAAAGAAATGGATAATATCCACAGACGAAGGTCTAAGATTTTTCCTGGAAAAATGGAAGCAGCTCTACGACATTTTTACTCTTTCGCCATCGGTACAAAGTCAGGTCATAATTTCAGGCGTGACAAATAAAGATTACTGTTCGCGCACCCAACAAACTTCTAAAAAAAGACTGTCGCCTGTCGCCCCGTCGTCAGACATGCAGGGGCACGATTTAGCAGGGTAGCATAGAGCATGAGCGGGTAGCATTCCGGCGCCTGCCCGGGCGGATAACGACACCTCTTTCAGGCGTTAAGTACGTTTAAAGGGTTTGTATCACAGATGAATCTGCGGAGAGAAAAACGAGAGTCAATAAAAACGATCGTTTTTTAAACGCCAGAGAGTTTATTCAAGTAAAGCCAGCGGATCTAAAAAAAATGACGCGTTTAAGGCTCCTTACTCTCACCATTGCAAAATCACGCTAACCATATGATTTTTAAGTAATTTAAAAGATAACCACTGCAAAGATAAGGGTGGCTCAACAAAATATATAAACTAGTAGGATTACTAAATTATAATTCATATACTTCTGTTCAAAAGTGGAGGCCATAATGCGATTAACCCTAATGCTGGTATGCTGTCTGGTTCAGAGTTTAGCCTGGGCGGGTGAGTTGCCGAAACCCGCGGGAAAACCCATTTTGACGATTTACGGTAATATAGAAAATACGAACGAAGCTGGAAAAGCAGTGTTTGATCTCGCCAGCCTTGAAAAACTGGGTATGGTGAGCTTCGAGACGACCTCTCCCTGGTATACGGGCCGCACGAAGTTTGAGGGTATTCCAATGAGCAAGCTCATGGATTATGTTGGGGCAAAAGGGACTAACGTAAATGTGATTGCGCTCAATGATTACGCTACCGCTATACCTCTTAGTGATTTTAAAAAATATAATGCCATTCTTGCCTTAAAGATTAATGGCGAATATATGCGCATCCGCGATAAAGGACCCTCATTCATTGTATACCCTTATGACAGTCTTCCTGAGTTGAATAATCAGATTTATTACTCGCGTTCAGCATGGCAGGTTAGCAAAATGAAGATTGAATAGCAGTTCAGGAGAACATAATGAACAGGATACTGGTTGGTATCATTTTTTCTCTTTTTATCACGACGGGATATATTGCCTTTCTTGTTTACGATCGTCAGCAAGAGCTGCAAAAATTAACTCATTACACCGAGTCCTGGTCCGTGGCTCAACTGGTATCCGAGTATTACCGATTTGAATCATGGCTTGGTCTATACGCAACCGATACCGATGACGTTACGATAGACCAGGCCCGCATGCGTCTCGAAATTATGCTCAGCCAGGGCGAATTGCTGAAGGGGGGAGATTTAGGCCGCTATATTGGGAGCGATAAAACGCATCAAGAGCTTGCTGCACGCCTGGAAGAAATACTGGCGTATCTGGACAGTAATCTGGAAAAAATGAGCCATGCAGAGTTAAAAAAGTACCTGGCAAATATGCACCTGCTCGACGCGCCGCTAAGTCAACTGTCTTCAAGTGCGTTAACAAAAGATATTAACACGATTAATGAATCCAACCATAAAATACAGATTCTTTATTATATTTACTCAGCACTTTCGTTACTGCTGGTGATATTAAGCTTTATTCTTGGATTCTTAATGATCTACCAGAATAAAAATATTCTTAAAGCCCATATGCAGGTTAAAACCCTCGCTGACGAACTTCAGCTGTCAAAAGAAACGCTGCAAATCCAGAATTCGAAGCTGGAATACGATGTGTATCATGACTCCCTCACCGGCATGAAAAACCGTCTTTTCTTCTGGGACGACCTCAATAAAATTAACCTTCAGGCAGATAAAAACCATACCCCTGTTACGGTGATGTTATTTGATTTAGACCGATTTAAAGAGGTCAACGATACCTATGGCCATGATGCGGGCGATTTACTGCTGAATCAGGTATCCCGACGGCTTACCTCAATGAGCAACGCGACAGATACGTTTTACCGCCTGGGCGGTGACGAATTTGCACTTCTCTCGAGCGGCCTGACCGAAAGCGCTGCGGTTTCGCGCGCTAAAGAGATCAGCGATCGTATCAGTCAGCCCTATACGATTAATAACCAGCTGATAAAAATTGCCACCTGTGTGGGTATCGTTTTATCTGATAATGAACGGCGCTCGGATTATCTCTATAAATTCGCCGATCTTGCCCTCTACGAAGCCAAAAAAGAGGGCTCACAGCAGATAAAAGTCTTCCGCCAGTGGATGCTGCAGAAGCTGCAGGAAAGCAGAACCCTTGAGCATGATATGGCTCTCGCGATCGATAACCATGAATTCGTTGTTTATTACCAGCCTATTGTCGATTCATTCAGCAATGAAATTTACGGCTATGAAGCGCTTATTCGCTGGATACACCCGGTGAAGGGGATATTGTCACCTGATTACTTTATTTCTGTTGCTGAAAAAACCGGCATGATCAACGAGATCGGCAAAAATGTGCTTGAACTTGCCTGCCGGGAAGCGGTGTCCTGGGCGGTGCCGGCCAGAATCTCGGTGAACGTCTCACCCGTTCAGTTAGGCACAAAATCGTTTACGACGATGGTTCAGTCCATCCTGAAAGAGACAGGCCTGCCGGCCAGCCGACTTGAGTTAGAGGTAACAGAGTCTTCGCTCTTCAGTGACAGCAACATGCCGATCACTATTCTCAAAAAACTCCGAGCACTGGGCGTCAAAATTTCCATCGATGATTTCGGAACGGGATATTCATCGCTCTCGCGACTGAGTGAACTGAATTTTGATAAAATTAAGATAGATAAATCCTTTGTGAACCCGATATCCACGCAGGATGATGCCCTTAATATCGTTAAACTGATTACCAGCATGGCAAAGAGCCTGAATATGCGGGTTATTGCAGAAGGTGTGGAAACCGAAGCGCAGCTTGAACGCCTTAAGGCGCTGGGCTGCGATCTCGTGCAGGGCTATCTTTTCGGAAAGCCGCAGGCTGAAATCGACAGAAAAATAAAAAACGGTACCGTGTGATCCTACCGGGATCACACTTTTCAGCTCTGGGTATTCACATACAATAACCCGGTGTTACCATTCACCCCGTAAATATCTTTCTACTCAACCCGAGGCTTTGATGCTGGAGAATGTCATCATCCGATAATCAGTTTCCCCGACCTTTTCAGGCCGGACTGATTATCACTGCGCCGAAATCGAATGCGGACACCGCTGTGTGTTTGCACGTTTTGCACATGATGATGAAACAGGTTTTCCAGTATGAATTTATCCCGTCAGGAACAGCGTACCTTACACGTTCTCGCCAAAGGTGGCCGTATTGTGCACGTCCGCGATACGTCCGGCCGCGTCACCGCCGTTGAATGCTACAGCCGCGAAGGTTTGCTGCTCAGCGACTGCACGCTCGCCGTCTTCAAAAAACTCAAAACCAAAAAGCTGATCAAATCCGTTAACGGTCAGCCCTACCGCATCAATACCACCGGGCTGAATAACGTCCGTGCCCAGCCTGATAATCGTTAAGGAGAGGATGATGGATATCCCACGTATTTTTACCATTAGCGAAAGCGAACATCGCATTCATAACCCCTTCACACCAGAAAAGTACGCCACGCTGGGGCGCGTGTTACGCATGAAGCCAGGCGCACGCATTCTCGATCTCGGCAGCGGCTCAGGAGAGATGCTGTGCACCTGGGCACGTGATTACGGGATTACTGGTATCGGCATCGACATGAGCCCGCTCTTTACCGCGCAGGCAACGCGGCGCGCAGAGGCGCTCGGCGTCAGCGAACGCGTCCATTTTGTGCATAACGACGCGGCAGGCTACGTGGCTGATGAACAATGCGACGTGGCGGCCTGCGTTGGCGCCACGTGGATTGCGGGCGGCGTTGCCGGGACGATGGACCTGCTGGCACAAAGCCTTAAGCCTGGGGGAACCATGCTCATCGGCGAACCTTACTGGCGACAGGTTCCCGCAACGGAGGAGACGGCTCGGGCATGCGGCGTCTCGTCCACCGCAGACTTTCTCACCCTGCCCGATCTCGTCGCGTCTTTCGATCAGCAGGGTTATGACCTGGTCGAAATGGTGCTGGCAGACCAGGAGGGCTGGGACAGATACGAAGCCGCGAAATGGATGACAATGCGCCGCTGGCTGGATCAAAACCCCGACGATGATTTTGCACAGGAGGTGCGCGCGGAGCTGACGGTAGCGCCCAAGCGCCACGTGGCTTACACAAGGGAATATGTTGGCTGGGGCGTATTTGCGTTAATTGCACGATAGGAGGGAACGAGTGGTATAGCCTTTTGGGGCTATACCGCCTTAAGCAGGAAGCGCTTAGCGTTGTGAACGCTGCGCTACGCCTGACATGAAAAAACTTCTATCATTGCTTTTTCCGTTACCGCATTCAGTCTGGCGAATGTTTGCTTCCTGCTAATTTGGATCCGAATCGTTAAAGATAGCATTCAGTAAATCCGTCTCTGCTTCAATCTGAGCAGGAGACACAACAGTTGAATGCTCAAGCATGCGCTTAGAATTGATGCGAATTTGGGAGCTTCTTTCCCAAATCTGCCCCATCGTGCAGATAAGAAGGGAACTAATGATGCGTAACTTTTTGAGAGAACTGGTCGATAATAGGAACACCACACAGCACTTCAACTCATTGATTTATAACAATAAAATTCATTTCGATTTTATAAGATACCCCCATAAGTACCCCCTTTTGTTAACACTAAGCCTAAAATGGTCGTATTACTTTTGAGGAGTGAATATTGAACTTGTTCATTCAGTTTCGCGGCACATTAACTAACGATACGTCTATGTTAAAAGCCTTTCTTCATAATCTTCGACAGCTGGCATAACCCCCTGTTCTGTTATACGGCAAACTAAACGCGATAGTAGCTCCCTCACCTCGACTATGTGCTCTATTAAGTGATTATCTGTTGTAGCACCACCGTGCACAGCTTTAGAGCGATAATCATACAGTTTTTTTACTCTGCGATAGGCCTCTAAGCGCTTTTGACCTCGCTCTTCAAGATATGCAGCTGTCATCAACGCTAGACGGAAACGAAGTTCGGAGTTTATTCCAAAAAGAGCCTCGAATCCTGCCCATAACGCAGCAGCAGTCATTCTCAAATTGGCGTGTTGATTGTGAGTTGTTAGAGAATCAACAGCTAGTCTGAATGCAGGAGATTCAAGCAAAGATATCCAGTTTTCTAAATATTGTTGAACCCAATCGAGTGATTCAAGCGATAGTTCTTTGACAGGACTTATCCTACGGGCTGCAGGTACGTCTTCAAGAAGTTGTACTTCGCAGGAATTGGGTTGCATTGCAGGGAAAACATCCCAAGAAACATTTGCTACAGCAGGAACAAGTAGATCGATGAGCGTACGACATCTGAGCGCAGATAAGATCCACCAGCCGATGTTAAGTTCATTTTGCTGAAGCTTCGGCTCAGTGCATTGCAAAGCTAGCTCATGCGTAACTGCGGACATATGGCGCGCAATAGGACTTAATAAGGATTTATTCTGAAGCGCGCCAGCCAATTCAACCTCTCCAGGAGGATGCAAAACTTCACGCAATTCACCAATTTCATGGAACACATAGGGCCCATGTCGAAAAGTTAACCCTGACAAAGCAAAACAAATTTCGTGCTTACCAGCCAAATAAGCTATTCGATTATTAGAAAAATCCTTGCGAGACTTGAAATAGTCAATCAGCTCTAATAACTTATCTCTGTTATATTCCATATGATTTTCTGCATCGCTACTATTATAAGCATTGTTTATATAATACTATCCATCACTAAACATTTCACATAGCTTTATGTGATCCTTGTTACAAAATCAAACCAAACAATCAAATTTGATTTTACTTTTTAATCATGGATATAGCCTCGTTCAACAGCCTGCATGCGCATTTTTCTTATGTAACTCTGTTTTCCATTTTGTATCAATCTAAAGACATCACCTCCCAATTCTGGTGGGATTAGAAACTCAACATTCCTTTCTGCAAGTATAGGAACGAGATTTTCAAAAGGCTCCGTATCATCACAGAAGTTGATTGCAAACAACCCCCATTCTGAGTTAATAAAAGGGTCAATAACTCCGTAAATAAATTCGGATATTTTAATCTGGAAATCTTTTTTAGGAGAGGCGAAATGCTGGATTTTATTTCGAAGATATCCAAATTCTTTATATAACGTCTTCTGATAATCTGTGAATTTCATTCCTGTTGCTGCCCAAACTTTTTCCGGCAATTCCGAATAATCAATTGCTCTTCCATCTTCGAGAAGTGCTTCAAAGTCAAGCAAACCGGAATCACTAACATGTCTACTTGTAGATTTTGGGATTGTATCAAAAATTAATAATGGATGTTCCTGCGCTAATCTGGCCTTCATGAATATTTCACAAGAATGAGCTGCCTGAAGAACTGCAAGTTCGTTCCACGTATCATTTACGTAATCATTGAAATGCCCTAAGAAATTGGCATGCATAAGCGAACCGCAACCTAGACGGATCATATGTTCATGAATACTTCTCAAACTCTTATCCATTCCCTCCTCCTTAACTTTACATTTATTCTAATGAAATCAACAAAGAGCCCCTATAAAACAAAACACAAAAATGATTGCCATTACGGATTGAATTTATCAAAAATCCCTTTTTGATACCAATACAACTTACCTTTTGGATGTACTTCTTCTTCAAGAAACTTAACTCCAACTTCATTTCTTTTTTTTAGCACTTGTTCTTGTAGCAATTTAACCATAACAACCATTTCTTTTATTAATTCTTTATGAAGATCCGGCTGTCTTAATTCTGTATATAACTCAGGTCTCATATCTGATTTAATATCAGGATGGAGGACGAGACTAACTTTCACGCTTTCAAAACCTATGCCGCTATGTGCTGTAAAATTATGCCGCATTTTCATAACAATATCATGCGTTTCCCTATGCTCTTCAGGAACGTTATTTCTATCGTATTTTATGCCTCTTCCTTTACTTTCAGTAAAACACTTTCCATAAAAAGTCAAAGCTGCAACAAAAAAACCTTTTATTAGATCCATTTGCTGAGGATTTTTAATCCTCCAATCTATTTCAGGGTTTATTTTTTCTATTTCATTAAGCCATACTAGAACACTACGCAAATCCTTTTCGATTAGAGTATATCCAGCATATTGCTTAACCAACCTTTCCTCCCCGAGTTTTACAACAGGAGCCCTTTTGCCAAGATAATAATAATGATTATGCCCGTCATAATTAGGAGATAAAATTTCTTTGATAGTCCATCCGCTTGCCATCGTTTTTTGCAAAACCATTCCAGTTTTCATATAACTTCCCATCCATATTGTGTGTAGTTTTTTAACATTTCAACTTTATAATTTTCTAGTTCTAAAGGAATTATTAGCATCAGCCTTGATTGCTAAGCTCAAAAGACTAATTACCTTATAATCTATTCAAATTACTGAAGGATGCAACTGTAACTTAGATCGCGTGTAGCGAAAAATCCCCTTTGGCGCTACCGGTGGGTGACAACTTTTGACAACTCAATCTGAACGCCAGCGTCCGGGCAAACCAGAACAGCGTCTGAAAGAGGCTCGAGGATGGTTGCATTGGGGGAGTGCTTAACACCTCCCCTTCACGAGTTCGTGTACCTGAAGTTTTCTGAAGCGGCAGCGGCTGACATTTTTCTGGTGAGGCATAACAAACCATAACAGGCTGACACCTGCCCTGCTTCGCATCAGGATTAACAAAAGCTAACAGCCAAGGCTCAACAAATCTCAACGCCAGCCCTTTACACTTCTGCTGTAGCTGCTGTTCGTAGGCGTCAGGATCCGTTAGGTTGGGTTGACACTTTTCCCTTTTTTTCACGAAAAAGTGTCAAGTTAGAGGAGTTAGGTTTGGCCGGAGGTTTACAGTTTTTCGCCGTCCAGCAGGCAGAGCGCCCTTAATCTTGTTTTGCTCCAGTCATCCGGCGTATCGGGGTGCATTGTGGCAACGTAGGCCAGCTCAGAACGAAGAAACCGTAAAGCGCCCGCGGCACGGTCTTTGCCATAGAAGCTGTGGGTTTCTTCATCCGGCCGGAAGAGAATCAGCAATTGTTCATCGGGCTCATGCTGAACATCAAAACCCAGCTCAGCGGCTGCGGCCTCTATACGCTGGCCAGCATCAATATCAGCCGGCAACTCTTTCCCGCCGTCATGCTTCCATACCCATGCGGCGGCCAGCGCCCACGTCATTTCAGTCTGGTGTTCGCCAGCACCAGCAAAATTTTGTTTAGCCTGCGATGCTTCGACATCCACTTTATCGCCTGAAATTACAATTTCACCGCGGGCTATCCAGCCGTAAACAGTTTGCCGGCTGACGCCCATATGCCTGGCGTAGGCTGATTTACTTAATAGCATCGTGATGTTTCCCCTCCGGGCAGAAAAAAGCCGCCCTCAGGCGGCCTGCTTCTCTTCTGAATGTGTCTGCCGCTGGCTGCCTTTGAGCATCGCGCTGACATGTTCGCTTAACTAATCAAGGCCAGGAATGAGTAGATGCCAATGATTTAACCGATGCGCGTTTATTTTCAGGTAATCGAGAATGTTTGCTTCCTGCTAATTTGGATCCGAATCTTTGAAGATAACGTTCAGTAAATCCGTCTCTGCTTCAACCTGAGCAGGAGAAGACGCAACAGTTGAATGCTCAAGCATGCGCTTAGAATTGATGCGAATTTGGGAGCTTCTTTCCCAAATCTGCCCCATCGTGCAGATAAGAAGGGAGCTAATGATGCCTAACTTTTTGAGAGAACTGGTGCCGATAATAGGAGTCGAACCTACGACCTTCGCATTACGAATGCGCTGCTCTACCAACTGAGCTATATCGGCCCTGAGAGGCCGGTTACGAGTGTAACCACGGGGCAAAAGGTTAGATCTATCCGGGTGATGCGTCAATGCCCTTTTGAATCAAACGGCTATTTTTGCATCACCCGTGATTATTTACGCACGAATCGTATCGTCACCGAAGCCGATCCACTTGTAAGTGGTAAGTGCTTCGAGGCCCATCGGACCGCGCGCGTGCAGTTTCTGCGTGCTGACCGCCACTTCTGCGCCCAACCCAAACTGTCCACCGTCGGTGAAGCGGGTGGAGGCATTCACATACACAGCGGATGAGTCCACTTCGTTCACGAAGCGATCGGCATTGCGCAGCGTGCGCGTCAGAATGGCGTCCGAGTGCTGGGTGCCGTGTTCACGGATGTGCGCAATGGCGTCGTCGAGATCGCTCACGATTTTCACGTTCAGATCCAGTGACAGGAACTCGTCATCGTACTGCTCCGCTTTTACGGGAACCACGTTAGACGGGCCATTCTGAAGCAGTGCGAGCGCGTTGGCGTCAGCATGCAGCGTCACGCCGCTCTCCGCCATCTGCTTGCTCAGGGCCGGCAGGAAGGTGTTTGCGATATCCTGGTGCACCAGCAGCGTTTCCACCGTATTACAGGTGCTTGGACGCTGGGTTTTTGCGTTCACGATAATCTTCAGCGCCGGTTCAATTTCAGCGCTGTCGTCGACCACGATATGGCATACGCCGATGCCGCCGGTGATCACCGGAATGGTCGACTGCTCGCGGCACAGCTTGTGCAGGCCCGCGCCACCGCGTGGGATCAGCATGTCGATGTATTTGTCCATGCGCAGCATCTCGTTGACCAGCGCGCGGTCAGGACTTTCTATCGCCTGCACGGCACCCGCCGGCAAGCCGCACTCTTCCAGCGCCTGCTGGATGACCTTTACCGTCGCGGCATTAGTGCGCCAGGTCTCTTTCCCGCCGCGCAGAATGGCGGCGTTACCGGTTTTCAGGCACAGGGAAGCGACGTCAACCGTCACGTTTGGACGGGCTTCATAAATCACGCCGATGACGCCGAGCGGCACGCGACGGCGCTCCAGACGTAAACCGCTGTCGAGCAGCCCACCGTCAATCACCTGCCCAACCGGGTCAGCCAGATTGCAGACCTGACGCACATCGTCGGCGATGCCCTTCAGGCGCGCCGGGGTCAGCGCCAGGCGGTCGAGCATCGCTTCGCTCAGACCGTTGCGACGCGCTTCCAGTAAATCCTGCTCGTTGGCGAGCAAAATTTCCTGGGACTGTGACTCCAGATAATCAGCGATTTTTTCCAGCACGCGGTTTTTCTCGCGGCTGGAAAGGAGCGCCAGTTTGTAAGAGGCGGCCTTCGCGGCGGCGCCCATTTGTTCCAGCATGTTCTGGCTCCTTAACGAATAATCATGTCATCGCGATGCACTGCAACCGGGCCATATTCATAGCCCAGAATGGCGTCGATCTGCTGCGAGTGGTGGCCCGCAATGCGGCGCAGAGCATCGCTGTTATAGCGGCTTACGCCGTGGGCGATGTCGCGACCTTCAAGGTTACGGATGCGGATCACTTCACCACGGGAGAAGTTGCCTGTCACGCTTTTAATTCCTTTAGGAAGCAATGAACTCCCTCGTTCCAGAATCGCAGCGGTTGCCCCTTCATCGACGACGAGTTCGCCAGCGGGAGGCGCACCAAATATCCAGCGCTTGCGGTTTTCCAGCGGGGATTCCTGGGCATGGAAGCGGGTGCCGACGGAAATGCCTTCCATCACATCGCCAATCACGCCTGGGCGGCTGCCCGCAGCAATAATAGTGTCGATACCGGCACGACAGGCCACGTCAGCGGCCTGCAGCTTAGTGCCCATGCCTCCCGTACCCAAGCCTGAAACGCTGTCACCGGCGATGGCGCGCAGGGCATCGTCGATGCCGTGAACGTCGGCGATCAGTTCGGCATCCGGGTTGGAACGCGGGTCGGCGGTAAATAGCCCCTGCTGATCGGTCAGCAGCAGCAATTTATCGGCACCGGCCAGAATGGCGGCCAGCGCAGAGAGGTTATCGTTATCGCCCACTTTAATTTCAGCGGTGGCAACGGCATCATTTTCGTTGATAACGGGAACAATGTTGTTGTCCAGCAGCGCGCGCAGCGTATCGCGTGCGTTAAGGAAACGCTCCCGGTCTTCCATATCCGCACGCGTCAGCAGCATCTGCCCGACGTGAATACCGTAGATAGAGAACAGCTGTTCCCAGAGTTGAATGAGTCGGCTTTGTCCCACGGCGGCCAGCAACTGTTTAGAGGCGATCGTCGCGGGGAGTTCGGGGTAACCCAGGTGTTCACGCCCGGCGGCAATCGCCCCGGAGGTCACAATCACAATACGGTGCCCTGCGGCATGCAGTTGAGCGCACTGACGTACAAGCTCAACAATGTGGGCGCGATTTAGGCGGCGCGATCCGCCTGTTAACACACTGGTACCGAGTTTTACCACCAGCGTCTGGCTGTCACTCATGATTCTCTGCCGTTCAACGATAAGGGAAAGTAATGTCGAACGAACGTTTTAACAGGAGTCAGCCCGGTTGCCAACTGCCTTAGTGCATCACCAGGCACTTTGTTGCGCGGGATCAGGAAGCGTAGCGGCAGAATTTGACAAATTTATTACCGTAATAATAAATCACAGTTTTTTAAAATTATTCTTAGTTTGTCATAAAAGTTTCATTCCAGAACGATAAAACCCTTCCTGTTTTTTCACGGGACTTAAGCATGAGCTTATCGTCCAGCGAATTTTTTAAGCGCGTTTATAAGACAGGATCGAAAATGAAAAAGAGCACTCTGGCATTAGTGGTTATGGGCGTGGTGGCTTCCGCATCTGTTCACGCAGCAGAAGTTTATAATAAAAACGGTAATAAACTGGACGTGTACGGCAAAGTGAAAGCTATGCACTATATCAGTGATGATGACACCAAAGATGGTGACCAGACGTACGTTCGTTTCGGTTTTAAAGGCGAAACCCAGATTAACGATCAACTGACGGGCTATGGCCGCTGGGAAGCAGAATTTGCCGGTAATAAAGCGGAAAGCGACTCCTCGCAGAAAACACGCCTGGCGTTTGCTGGTCTGAAAGTGAAAGACTTTGGCTCTCTGGACTACGGTCGTAACCTGGGTGCCCTGTACGACGTCGAAGCGTGGACCGATATGTTCCCGGAGTTCGGCGGCGACTCTTCCGCGCAGACCGACAACTTTATGACCAAGCGTGCGTCCGGTCTTGCCACCTACCGTAACACGGATTTCTTCGGTGCGATTGACGGCCTGGACATGACGCTTCAGTACCAGGGTAAAAACGAAAACCGTGACGCCAAGAAACAGAACGGTGACGGTTTTGGTACGTCTCTGACCTATGACTTCGGCGGCAGCGATTTCGCGGTCAGCGGCGCGTACACCAACTCTGACCGCACCAACGCGCAGAACCTGCTGGCGCGTGGCCAGGGGCAGAAAGCAGAGGCCTGGGCTACCGGTCTGAAATACGACGCGAACGATATTTATCTGGCAGCGATGTATTCTGAAACCCGCAATATGACGCCAATTTCAGGCGGCTTTGCAAATAAAGCACAACACTTTGAAGTTGTTGCGCAATATCAGTTCGATTTTGGTCTGCGCCCGTCGCTGGGTTATGTCCAGTCTAAAGGCAAAGATATCGAAGGTATTGGTGATGAAGATCTGGTGAAATACATTGATGTTGGCGCGACCTATTACTTCAACAAGAATATGTCCGCGTTTGTTGATTATAAAATCAACCAGATTGACGACGATAATAAACTGGGCGTAAGCAGCGATGATATCGTTGCGCTGGGCGTGACGTACCAGTTCTAAGATTATCCAAATAAGAAAATCCCGGCATATAAGCCGGGATTTTTTTGCCCGAGATAAATGCGGTCTGATGCCCTCACCCCGGCCCTCTTTCACAGGGAGAGGGAGAAAAGCATTACGCGGTCAGCTTCACCGCTTCGCTGGAAAAGTCATCCGCTGGCTCGAACTTAAGGTCCAGGGTGGCCAGCAGTGCGCTCGCTTTGTCGTGGAACTCTTTCAGGGTATATTCCAGTCGATCGATCACTTCCTGATCTTTAATGGTGGTCGCTTGCCAGTTGCCATCTTTATTAAACAGGCCAAACTGGTAGCTATACGTAAAACGTTTCTCCTCTGCTTCCATTTCCATCCACCAGCCCCAGAATTCACGTTTTTCGGGTGCAGGCTTCACGTTGACGCAAACAGCCAGGCAGTCGAAAAAAAAGCGATTCTCTTCACACTGCTCTTCTCGAATATACGGGCCGAGAGCCATAAATTTCTTAATCAGCCTACTTTTCGGGTGTCCACTCGGTAACGTCATTGCGATCTCCTTTTGTGAAGCCACTGTTTTACCAAACCAGCGAAATTTAGCAATCTATTAACACACTCTCTGGGCGATCCAGCGCGTGATCTCTTTCAAGGCTTTGTCAAAATTCTGATACACCGGGCTGAACGGCACCTCAAGCAATTTGCCATCCGCAGATGACGAAGTGATTAAGCGTGACTCTTCCTCAGGGCTGAACGGATCGTTTTTCCAGAAACCGGAAAGCATCGGCGTCGGGCAGCGGCGGCCCAGCAACCCCTGCGTTTTTAACGAGTAACGATTGAGTTCGACACGCAGCGCTTCGTCTGATGCATCATGCATGCCAAGGCGACTGGCCAGCACGTCAAGGTACATCTCCGGCACGCTCCCCTGACGGGCAGGATCGCTGAGCAGTGCGTGAACCACCGGGCCCAGACAGGCCACAGCCTTCAGGCGCGAAGATTCAAGATAGGCCAGACGCACCGCAACGTTCGCCCCAAAACGGAAGCCAAAAGCCGCCACGCGGGTATGGTCAACCCAGGGAATATTTTCCAGGGCTTTAAGCGCATGCTGGTGCAGCAGGCTCGAATCCTGAGTCAATTTCCACTTCGACGAGAAGCCAATAGAAGGCATGTCGAGCGTCAGCATTGCAATCCCTTTTGGTGCAAAGTAGCGCTCAAACAGGCTGTAATAATCGATTTGCAGGGAATCCAGCCCGCCGCACATCAGTACGGTCGGGAACGGGCCGTCGCCTTCCGGCATATGCAGGAACCCAGTGACGGGAGCGCCACCAGGAATGCTGAACTCAAGCTCGCGCATCTGGCCCGGTAAGCGCTGCGCCGCCTCTTCATAAGCACGGTTCGCCAGCGCCTGGGCCTGCTCGGCCAGCTCATCACCTTTCAGATGTGGATACGCGGCAATGGCGTAGAGATTGGCCGCATGCAGCCAGTGCTTGCCGCTGCGCGTGGCATCCTCTTCCTGGCTGGCTTTTTGCTGCCAGAGCATCGCCTGTTTCGACCATTCGTAGATCCAGTTGCCGCCGCGATAGCCCACCACCGTATCGTACAGCTCGCTGTCGGTCCGTTCAGATTCGCTCATGACGATACGCGCCTGCACGTCAAGGATTTCACGCGGATCGATACCGCGCCAGATCCACATCAGGCGGTTAATCATGCGGTACCAGTGGGGCACGTTTTTACCGTCTAACGCAGACTGGACGGCAGGCATGGTACCCGGATTAAACCGACGGACCAGCGTCGACGTTTCAGGATGTTTGAAACGGGGTTTGAAAAGAGTCTCGGTGAGATTCGCCTGCGTCATTGCGTTGCCTCCATGGATACGTCATATAGTGCCCATTGTAACGCGTGGCGGGATAAAAAGAACAACGCCCGGCATAGCCGGGCGTGTAAAGTTACGTACTGAAATTAACGGCCTGAAATAGGCGGAACGAAGACCACGCCCATATCCCACGGCTGTTCAATCCAGGTATCCTGCGGGATATCAATCACGTAATCGTCAACCAGTGGGCGACCCGCTGGCTTAGCAAAGATCGTCACGAAGTGCGCTTTTGGATACATTTCGCGGATAGCCACCGCGGTACCGCCGGTATCCACCAGATCGTCGATAACGATGAAGCCTTCACCGTCGCCTTCAGCGCGTTTCAGCACTTTCAGCTCACGCTGGTTATCATGGTCATAGCTGGAGATGCAGACGGTATCGACATGACGAATACCCAGCTCACGTGCCAGCAGCGCCCCCGGTACCAGACCGCCACGGCTGACGGCAATAATGCCTTTCCACTGTTCGGAAGGCATCAGACGCGCAGCCAGTTTGCGTGCGTGAATCTGCAACATGTCCCAGGTGACGACGTATTTTTCGCTCATGTGAAGTGTCCCAGCCTGTTTTTATACGGCTTAAAAAGTGTTCGAGGGGGAAATAGGTTGCGCGAGATTATAGAGATCTGACGCACTAAAAACCAGTGTTTAGCGCCCTCAGCCTGAGTTTTTACATGCTTTATGCTACCCGCCAGCAGAGAAAGTGGTATTCTCAGTTGCATCTCGCAAGCCTGTCTTGTGGTAACTATTAACCTGCTAACCCTATGGCCTGCAACCCTGTTTGCAGCGCCTCGACAAGGAGACTTATCGTGTCTGAACTGTCTCAATTATCTCCGCAGCCGCTGTGGGATATTTTTGCCAAAATTTGCTCCATTCCACACCCTTCCTACCATGAAGAACAGCTTGCCGAACATATTATGGGTTGGGCGAAGGAAAAAGGCCTGCACGCTGAGCGCGACCAGGTTGGCAACATTCTGATCCGCAAACCTGCCACCGCAGGCATGGAAAACCGTAAACCGGTTGTGCTGCAGGCGCACCTGGACATGGTGCCGCAGAAAAACAACGACACCGTTCACGACTTCACTAAAGACCCAATCCAGCCGTACATCGACGGCGACTGGGTGAAAGCGCGTGGCACCACGCTGGGCGCGGATAACGGTATCGGTATGGCCTCTGCGCTGGCGGTGCTGGCCGACGACCGCGTTGAGCATGGTCCGCTGGAAGTGCTGCTGACCATGACAGAAGAAGCGGGCATGGACGGCGCGTTCGGTCTGCAGGCGAACTGGCTGCAGGCCGACATCCTGATCAACACCGACTCCGAAGAAGAAGGTGAGATCTACATGGGCTGCGCGGGAGGGATTGATTTCATCTCTACTCTGCCGCTGTCTCGCGAAGCGATTCCTGCAGGCTTCCAGACCTTCAAGCTGACGCTGAAAGGGCTGAAAGGCGGTCACTCGGGCGGTGATATTCACCTGGGATTGGGTAATGCCAACAAGCTGCTGGCGCGCTTCCTGGCGGGCCACGCGGCCGAGCTGGATCTTCGTCTGGTGGACTTCAACGGCGGTACCCTGCGCAACGCAATCCCACGCGAAGCCTTTGCCACCGTGGCGGTGCCAGCGGCAAAAGCGGACGAGCTGAAAAAACTCTCCAGCGTCTACCTGGATATCCTGAAAAACGAACTGTCGGCGAAAGAGAAGAACCTGACCGTGGTGCTGGAATCCGTTTCTACGGATAAAGCCGCGCTGACCGCGCAGTCTCGTGACACTTTCGTTCAGTTGCTGAATGCGACGCCAAACGGCGTTATTCGCAACTCTGACGTGGCGAAAGGCGTGGTGGAAACCTCCCTTAACGTGGGCGTGGTGACCATGAGCGACGACAGCGCGGAAATCATCTGCCTGATCCGCTCCCTGATCGACAGCGGTAAAGAGTACGTGGTGAGCATGCTGGAATCTCTGGGTACGCTGGCGGGCGCGAAAACGTCTGCAAAAGGCAGCTACCCGGGCTGGCAGCCGGATGCAAGTTCTCCGGTAATGGCGCTGGTGCGTGAAACCTATCAGCGTCTGTTCAACAGCACCCCGAACATCCAGGTGATCCACGCGGGTCTGGAGTGTGGTTTGTTCAAGAAACCGTACCCGGATATGGACATGGTTTCCATCGGGCCGACCATCACCGGTCCGCACTCTCCTGATGAGCAGGTTCATATCGAAAGCGTCGGCCATTACTGGACGCTGCTGACAGAACTGCTGAAGGCGATTCCTGCTAAGTAATCCCCTCACCCCAGCCCTCTCCCTCAAGGGAGAGGGTGAACAACCTCGTGCCACGGGGCTATTACAATCCCAAAACCAACTGACGTTCTAACTGCGGGTCCAGTAATGTGACATGCAGTCCCACCAGCCTCACCCCTCGTCCGCCTCGTCGTTCTTCCCACGCCTTTTTCGCCGTTGCGATAAGATCCTCCTTGTTCAGGCGCGGCCAGACGTGCTCCTGCGTTGTCTGTTGAAAGTCGTTAAATTTCAGTTTGATGCCCTGTCGGGCAATCAGTAAATCAGGCTTTACTTTGCTCAGGCGTCGTTCCAGCTCCGGATAGAGCTGTTCCGTAATAATGGTTTCGCATTCCGACCAGTCATGGATGTCTTCGCTCAGCGTGCGTTCAACCCCGACCGATTTACGTAACCGTTCGCTGCTTACGCTGCGCTCATCGATGCCCTGACTGCGCTCCCACAGTACGCGACCAAACTTCCCAAAGCGCTTGAGCAGCATCGCCAGGTCGCTTCGCTGCACATCTTCGCAGGTGCGTAACCCCATACTTTCCAGCTTAGCGGCGGAGACTTTGCCTACGCCGGGGATTTTGCCAAGCGGCAGCGTTTTTAAAAACGCCGGGACCTCTTCAGGGGTGATGACGTACTGGCCGTTGGGTTTATTTAAATCGGAGGCGATTTTGGCGAGAAATTTTACCGGCGCGACGCCTGCCGATGCGGTGAGATTCAGCTCGTTAAAAATGGTCTGACGGATCTCCTGCGCCATCAGGGTAGCGGAGCCGTGACAGTGCAGGCTATCGGTGACGTCCAGATAGGCTTCGTCCAGCGATAGCGGTTCAATCAGTGAGGTGTAGCGGGAGAAAATTTCCCGAATATGGTTTGAGGCTTCTTTATAGGCGTCAAAGCGACCGGGCAAAAGGGTGAGGTGCGGACAAAGTTTCAGCGCCATCGCCGTCGGCATGGCGCTGCGCACGCCAAATTTGCGCGCAGGATAGTTGGCGGTGCTTATCACACCGCGCTGAACGCGGCTGCCGCCAATGGCGATGGGAATATCCCGCAGCGCCGGGTTGTCACGCATCTCCACTGCGGCAAAAAAGCAGTCCATATCAACATGGATTATTTTGCGCATCGGTCATACCACACATGTATTTATATACAGTATAACAAAAGGCAAAAAATGCGTCAGCAATTTTCCTTACTCACAGTTGTCATAAAAACGTGTTACAAACGCTCAAGACAAATCCTTTATTTACATAGAGTTAGCTAATAAATGGAGAGCGATCATTCATGAAGAAAATATTATCAGTTTCGCTACTGTTTCTGGCGAGTGCCGCATCAGCAAATCCAGAAATCGTCGCCCACCGGGGCGGTACCGCAGATGCACCTGAAAACACCCTGCCAGCCATAAAGCTCGCGCTCGAAAACAAAGCAGATATCGTCTGGATAACCGTGCAGTTAAGCCGGGATGACGTACCGGTTCTCTATCGACCAGCCGACCTGAAGGCGTTAACCAATTTGCAGGGAAAGGTGTCACAGTATACCGCTGAAGAACTGGCAAAGGCGGATGCCAGCGTGAAGTGGAAAGATAAAGGCCTGCCGGAAAACCTGCTTAATACTCCGATACCGACGCTGAAGTCGGTACTGACCGCCTGGCCAGATACGCGATTTTTCATTGACATCAAATCGCCGGATGCAGATCCAGCGACCATGGGCAACACGCTGCTTAACGTATTGAAAGAGACCAACAGCCTGAACCGCGTTCGCGTCTATTCAACCGAAGATCGCTATATGGAAGCATTGCCTGCCGAAATCCCCCGCTTTGTCACACGCAGCGAGACTCGCACGCGTCTGGCCACGATTTCGTTGAGCCACGAATGTCTGCCTCCTTCACAAAAAATGGACGATTACTGGTATGGGCTTGAGTTAAACCGAAAAATAGAGGTAGTCGAGAAATTCACCTTAGGCGAAGGTGTCTCTCCTGCAACATTAACGTGGGACAAAGAGGCCGTTGACTGCTTCCGCTCTCAGGGCAATGCCCATCTGATTTTTATCGGCGTGAACTCTGAAGAGGACTACCAGAAGGCGAAAACACTGGGTGCCGAAGGAGTTCTGGTGGACTCTCCAGCCAAAGCCAAAAGCTGGGCAAAATAAATGATAAAGGCCGCATGAAGCGGCCTTTTTCTAGATGATCCTCTGCTGGTCCCGAGCCATCCGTTTTTTACGCGCATCGCACGGTTCCGGGCAGTCGCATACCTTTTCCATCCCGATGGAAGAGATGCCTCCACAGCTGCCCTGAATACTTTTACGCTTGATGATCCAGCCCAACGACATCCCGAAGATCACCAGCACAAACACCGCGAAGGTTGCCAGAAAGGTCAACACGATCAGCCTCCGAAATCATCAAGGAGGATGTTCTCATCTTCCACGCCGAGATCTTTTAGCATCTTGATCACCGCGGCGTTCATCATTGGCGGACCACACATATAGAACTCGCAGTCTTCCGGTGCCGGATGCTGTTTGAGGTAGTTTTCATACAGCACGTTGTGGATGAAGCCCGTATAGCCCGTCCAGTTATCTTCCGGCTGCGGATCGGAAAGCGCCACGTGGAAGGTAAAGTTAGGGTTCTCACGCGCCAGCTGCTC
The DNA here is from genome assembly GCF_034106185.1 of Enterobacter sp. 296B2. Classification (NCBI taxonomy): domain Bacteria; kingdom Pseudomonadati; phylum Pseudomonadota; class Gammaproteobacteria; order Enterobacterales; family Enterobacteriaceae; genus Enterobacter; species Enterobacter sp. 296B2. Next base: position 175,690 of record NZ_JAWNCA010000002.1, read on the forward strand.
GAACTCATCGTCGTAGAACATTTCGCGCAGCGAACGCGCACCGTACCAGAAGCTGATTTTACGCTTGCTGCTAAGACGTTTGAGCTGGTCGAAGATGTGCGAGCGCATCGGGGCCATACCGGCACCGCCGCCGATAAAGACCATTTCCGCGTCGGTATCTTTAGCAAAGAACTCGCCGAACGGACCGGAGATCGTCACCTTGTCACCCGGCTTGAGGGACCAGATATATGACGACATGACGCCCGGCGGCGCATCAGGCACATTCGGTGGCGGCGTGGCGATACGCACGTTGAGCATAATAATGCCCTTCTCTTCCGGGTAGTTAGCCATGGAGTAGGCGCGCAGCGCTGGCTCTTTTACCTCGGAAACGAAGCGGAAGAGGTTAAATTTATCCCAGTCGGCCCGGTATTCATCGGGCACGTCGAAGTCAGCATACGCCACGGTGTGCGCCGGACAATCAATCTGAATATAGCCCCCCGCGCGGAACGGGACGCTCTCCCCTTCAGGGACGCGCAGCTTAAGCTCTTTAATGAACGTGGCTTTGTTATCGTTAGAGATAACCTCGCACTCCCATTTTTTCACGCCGAAGATCTCTTCCGGCAGCTCAATCTTCATGTTCTGGCGCACCGCAACCTGGCATGCCAGGCGGCAACCCTCTTTCGCTTCACGCTTCGTGATATGCGACAGTTCAGTTGGCAGAATATCCCCGCCTCCCTCTTTCACCGTCACACGGCACTGCCCACATGAACCACCGCCACCGCAGGCTGACGAGACAAAAATCCCGTTCCCCGAGAGCGTATTAAGCAGTTTATCCCCTGCCGGGGTGCGGATCTGGTTCTGCGGATCGTCATTGATATCAATGATCACATCCCCGGAATTGACCAGCTTTGCGCGCGCCGCCAGAATCAGCCCTGACAGCACCAGTACTATCAGCGTGAACATTACCACGCCAAGAATAATTTCCATCTGTTAGCCCTTATAGCTGCACACCGGAGAAGGACATAAAGCCCAACGCCATCAGGCCGGTGGTGATAAAGGTGATCCCTAAGCCGCGCAGCCCAGCGGGCACGTTGGCATATTTCATTTTTTCACGGATCCCCGCCATGGTGACAATCGCCAGCATCCAGCCGATACCGGAACCGAAGCCGTACACCACCGATTCACTGAAGTTGTAATCGCGCTGCACCATAAACGAGACGCCGCCAAAGATGGCGCAGTTCACCGCGATCAGCGGCAGGAAGATCCCCAGCGCGTTGTACAACGACGGGAAATACTTATCGAGGATCATCTCCAGGATTTGCACCAGCGCCGCAATCACCCCGATAAAGGTGATGAAGTTCAGGAAGCTAAGATCAACCCCCTCCACCAGCGCGCTGTCCCGCAGCACGAAGTTGAACACCAGGTTGTTAATCGGAACCGAAAGCCCCAGCACAACGGTGACCGCCACGCCCAGGCCAAATGCCGTCGAAACCTTTTTAGAAACGGCAAGGAACGTACACATGCCCAGGAAGAAGGCGAGCGCCATGTTTTCAACAAACACCGCGCGCACAAATAAACTCAGGTAATGAGCCATCGTCGGTTACTCCTTTTCCTGCTGTTCAGGCTTCAACGTACGAATCAGCCAGATCAGCAAACCGATAATGAAAAATGCGCTTGGGGCCAGCAGGAACAGGCCGTTCGGCAGATACCAGCCGCCGTTCTGTACCGTATCCAGTACCTGAACGCCAAACAGCTTGCCGCTGCCAATAAGCTCGCGCAGGAAACCGACCGTCAGCAGGATTACGCCGTAACCCAGGCCGTTGCCAATACCGTCCATAAAGCTCGCCAGCGGCGGCATTTTCATGGCGTAGGCTTCAGCGCGCCCCATCACGATGCAGTTGGTGATAATCAGGCCGACAAACACCGAAAGCTGCTTCGACGTTTCGTAGGCGAAAGCGCGCAGCAGCTGATCGACCACGATCACCAGCGAGGCGATGATCGCCATCTGCACGATGATCCTCACGCTGTTGGGGATGTGGTGGCGAATCATCGAGATAAACATGCTGGAGAACGCCGTTACCAGCGTTACCGCCAGCGTCATCACCACCGCCGTTTCCAGTTTGGTGGTCACCGCCAGGGCAGAACAGACGCCCAGCACCTGCAGAGTTATCGGGTTATTGGCTAAAAGTGGGCCAATCAGCACTTTTTTAACTTCTTTCAGTTCACCCGTATCAGCCATTGTTCAGCGCTCCTTCACGTACATTTTTCAGGAAGGGACCAAAGCCCAGTTCACCCATCCAGAAATCAAAACTGTGCTGTACCCCGTTAGAGGTGAGCGTGGCGCCGGAAAGGCCGTCAACGGCGAATTCATCACCGGGACGCGCGCCTCCTTTCACCACCTTCAGCGCAGGCTGGCCGCTGTCGTCGAGCACTTTTTTACCGACAAACTGCGCACGCCAGTTAGGGTTCTCAACTTCCCCCCCCAACCCCGGCGTTTCGCCCTGATCGTAATAGGTGATGCCTTTGACCGTGCGGCCATCGGTATCCAGTGCCACAAAGGCGTACATCATTGACCACAAGCCGTTGCCGTAGATGGGCAAAACCACTTCCTGCACACGCTTTTGCTCGTCACGCACCAGGTAAATCTCCGCGATGTTGCTGCGGCGCTTAATACCTGCCGGATCCTGCGAGGCGTCAAGCGCGGTGCTCATCTGCGGATCTTTCAGCGCCAGCGCCTGGTTGTATTTCGCCGGGTCTTTATCCATCAGCTCGCCGGTTTTTAAATCCACCAACCTTGCGGTAATACGTTCAGCAAACACGGCCGCGACGTCGTCCTTCGTCATGCCTTTCTGCATCAGCCCGGCTACGGCCAGGATGTTGCGCTGTTTATCCAGCGCGCGCTGTTCCTGCTGCAGCGGTTTCAACCCTACGGCAGAACCGGCAACCACGATGGAACAAACCAGACACAGTACCAAAACCACCAGCAGCGTTTTGCTGATGCTGTCGTTATTTTTAACCTCAGCCACGCGCCTTCCTCCGCTTAATGTTGGCGCGCACGACCAGGTAGTCGAACAGCGGCGCAAACAGGTTGGCAAACAGAATGGCCAACATCATCCCTTCCGGATAGGCCGGGTTGACCACGCGAATCAGTACACACATCACGCCAATGAGCGCCCCGTAACACCATTTACCTCTGTCGGTAAAGGAGGCCGAGACGGGATCGGTGGCCATGAACATCATGCCAAACGCAAAGCCTCCCAGCACGAGGTGCCAGTACCACGGCATGGAGAACATCGGGTTCGTGTTTGAACCAATGAGATTGAACAGCGTGGCGGTAAGCACCATGCCGAGCATGACGCCCGCGACGATGCGCCAGGACGCCACGCGGCCAAAGAGGATGATGGCCCCGCCGATCAAAATCATCAGGGTAGACACTTCACCAATGGAGCCCGGAATGTTGCCAATAAACGCGTCGAACCAGGTCACAGGCTGGCCGGTAGCATTGTTGACCAGCGTTTCACCGCCGCCTGCTGCCCACTGAGAAAGCGGCGTCGCGCCGGAGAAACCGTCCGCCGCCGTCCATACCAGGTCGCCCGAAATCTGCGCCGGGTAAGCAAAGAACAGGAACGCACGCCCCGCCAGCGCCGGGTTGAGGAAGTTGCGTCCGGTGCCGCCAAAAATCTCTTTAGCAATCACCACGCCAAAGCTGATCCCCATCGCCGCCTGCCAGAGCGGCAGCGTAGGCGGAACAATCAGCGCAAACAGAATGGAGGTAACGAAGAAGCCCTCGTTGATCTCGTGTTTACGGATGATGGCGAACAGCACTTCCCAGAAGCCGCCCACGATAAAGACGGTCATGTAGATCGGCAGGAAGAAGACCGCGCCCAGCGTCATCATACTCAGCCAGCCCGCGTCTGCAGCAAAGCTTACCCCCAGCGACTGGGCCAGACGATAGTGCCAGTCAGACTGAATTACCTGCGCCAGCTGCTGGGCGTCGTACATATGGTGCAGCGCCGGAATGGTCTGCAGGCCGACGTTGTACATGCCCCAGAACATGGCCGGGAAGACCGCAAACCACACCAGGATCATCATGCGTTTCAGATCGATGGCATCACGAACGTGCGCTGCCCCTTTCGTTACCAGACCCGGGGTGTAGAAAATGGTCGTCGTTGCTTCATACAGCGGGTAGTACTTTTTGAGCTTCCCTTCGGTAAAGTGCGGCTCAATTTTTTCGAAGAGGTGTTTTAATCCCATGGTTATCCTTCCTGCTCAATGCGGGTTAACACCTCGCGCAATACGGGTCCATATTCGTATTTACCTGGACACACATAGGTACAGAGCGCCAGATCTTCTTCATCCAGTTCAAGACAACCGAGCGCCTGCGCGCCGTCGGTGTCGCCGGCCAGGAGATCGCGCAGCAGCACGGTGGGTAGAATATCCAGCGGCATTACACGTTCGTAGTTGCCAATCGGGACCATCGCGCGCTCGCCGCCGTTCGTGCTGGTAGAGAAGTTAAACAGCTTGTGCCGCAGGAAGTGGCCCAGCGTGGTGCGGGTGACGGAGTATTTTTCTGCACCTGGCAGAACCCAGCCGAACAGCTCTTTCTCGCGCCCTTCCATAACTACGCTCACCTGAAGATGGAAACGTCCCAGGTACGCGTACGCATTTACAGCGCGGCGGCCGCTGAGTACCGAACCGGAAATCAGGCGGTTTTCACCCTCTTTCGTTTCCCCCGCAAGCAGTTCATTAATGTCTGCTCCCAGAAGCGTTTTAACCAGACGCGGGTTGGCGGCCTGAGGCCCGCCGATAGCGACGATCCGTTCAGCGCAGAGTTCACCCGTGGTAAAGAGCTTACCGATGGCAATGACGTCCTGATAATTAAGGTGCCAGACCTGTTTCTTCAGGCTCACCGGCTCAAGGAAGTGGATATGGGTCCCGACCAGCCCCGCCGGATGCGGACCGGAAAATTCATTAAACGTGACCTGCCCCTGAGGATGGCCGCCAAGCTTGCCGCCCCCGGCCTGGCAAACGTGCACTTTTCCGGGCGTCAGGCGAGTCAGAACGGTCAGCCCGGCATCAAAGGCTTTACGCTGCGCCAGAATAATGGGCTGCGGATCCGCGCTGAGCGGGTTGGTGTCGATGGCCGTAACGAAAATAGCGGCCGGGGCGGTATCAGGAACGGGCGATTTGCTGAAAGGACGCGTACGCAGCGCCGTCCACAGGCCGGACGCGAGCAGCTGAGCCTGCACATCTTCGCGGCTAAGCGTCGCGAGGTCTGCCGCATCATAACGAGCAAACTCACGCTGTTCATCGCCTTCGATGCGGATAACCACCGACTGCAACACGCGACGCTCGCCGCGGTTGATCGCCACAACGGTGCCGCTGGCGGGGGCCGTGAACATGACGCCGGGATTTTTTTTGTCCTCAAAGAGCGCCTGCCCTTTGAGCACGCGATCGCCCTCCTGCACCAGCATTGAAGGACGCATTCCCAGATAATCGTCACCTAAAATTGCGACATGACGGACGCTTACGCCAGACGAGACGTGCTGCTCAGGCACGCCTGCAATCGGCAGATTAAGTCCTTTTTTTATTTTAAACATGTGGTTAGCAGGTTTCCATAAACAACAATCCAGTGGGCGCGAAGTGTAACATTTTCCCCTTCTGACGGGCAGGTAATCCGCCGTCGGGCGCGCCAAAATGCGAGCTATTACGCAAAGTTCCTGGAGCCAGCGGGTATTTGATGGTTTATAAAGTAAAACTAATTTGTAAACTCACCGCCCGGCTCTTGCGAAAATCTATAGCGGTGCTAATGTGAGCGCTCCTAACAGAATAATCTGATTTCGGGTCTCTTTTGCCGTCCTGGCAAGTTGGTCATGGTTTTATCAAGGAACTAGTAGTATGCGTAAAATCGCATTGTTCATTGCGATGCTTCTGATTCCGTGCATGTCGTTTGCCGGGCTGCTCAGCAGCAACAGCTCCACGACGCCGATCAGCAAAGAATATAAACAGCAGTTAATGGGATCCCCGGTTTATATTCAAATCTTCAAGGAAGAGCGCACGCTCGATCTGTTTGTAAAAATGGGCGAGACGTATCAGCTGCTTGATAGCTACAAGATTTGTAACTATTCCGGCGGGCTGGGCCCGAAACAGCGTCAGGGCGATTTCAAGAGTCCGGAAGGGTTTTACAACGTTCAGCGCAACCAGTTAAAGCCGGATAGCCGCTTCTATAAAGCGATCAACATCGGTTTCCCGAACGCCTATGACCGTGCTCACGGTTATGAAGGGAAATACCTGATGATCCACGGTGCCTGCGTGTCTGTCGGCTGCTACGCGATGACCGATTCCGGCATTGATGAGATTTTCCAGTTCGTGACCGGCGCACTGGTCTTTGGGCAGCCTAACGTTCAGGTCAGCATCTACCCGTTCCGCATGACGGATGCCAACATGGCGCGCCATAAGTACTCTTACTACGCCGATTTCTGGAAACAGCTGAAGCCAGGTTATGACTACTTTGAGCAGACCCACAAACCACCAGTGGTCTCTATCGTCGATGGCCGTTACGTGGTCAGCAAACCGCTGAGCCACGAAGTTGTCCATCCACAGCTGGCGTCAAATTACACGGTCCCCGAGACAAAATAGCACCCACTCGCCTGGCATAATCTTTTGCCAGGTTTCGTTGCCCGTCAGCGGCTGCGTTGCAATGACTGTGACCACATCGTTGGGTGTGGTCTCTTTCTGAAAATCTATCTCCACATCCTGATCGAGCAGCGTAGCGACGCCAAACGGCGCGCGGCGCGTGATCCAGAAGAGATTCGTCGAGCAGAACGCCATCACGTAGCGCCCGTCAGACAGCAGCATGTTAAACACGCCTTTTTCTCGCAGTTCAGCGGCCAGCGTCGCGATGTATTTGAATACGGCGGCCATGTTGCCGGGCGTACGCGGATAACGTTCCGTCAGCTTATGCAGCAGCCAGCAGAAGGCCTTTTCACTGTCCGTTTCGCCAACCGGTCGGAAGTTCCCCGTCTCCAGCGACTTATAGCCCGTAAGCTGCCCGTTGTGCGCGTAGGTCCAGTTACGGCCCCACAGCTCACGGGTAAAGGGATGGGTATTTTCCAGTGCCACTTCGCCGCGGTTTGCCTGACGAATATGCGCGATCACCGAACAGGATTTAATGGGGTAATCCTGCACCAGTTTGGCAATCGGTGAGTTAAAGCTGGGCTGCGGATCTTTGAACGTGCGACACCCTTTGCCTTCGTAGAAGGTGATGCCCCAGCCGTCTTTGTGCGGCCCGGTTCCTCCACCGCGCTGAACCAGCCCGGTGAAACTAAAGCAGATATCGGTTGGCACATTGGCGCTCATCCCGAGCAGTTCGCACATAGATTACCTCCACTCCACAACTGCGGGGGGCGCTGGTGCCCCCCAGCGAAGCCTTACTTAACCATCTCTTTTTCGATCAACTGGATCAGGATGTGGATCACTTTGATGTGAATTTCCTGAACGCGGTCTGCATAGCCGAAGTGCGGAACGCGAATTTCGATATCCGCCGTACCGTCCATCTTACCGCCATCTTTACCGGTCAGGGTGATGACCTTCATCCCTTTTTCACGCGCGGCGGCGATCGCTTTGATCACGTTCGCGGAGTTACCGGAGGTAGAGATACCCAGCAGCACGTCGCCTTCACGGCCTACTGCCTCAACGTAGCGGGAAAAGATGTGGTCGTAACCGAAGTCGTTGCCTACGCAGGAGATGTGGCTCACGTCGGAAATCGCAATCGCCGGGTAGCCCGGACGGTTTTCGCGATAGCGTCCGGTCAGCTCTTCGGCGAAGTGCATGGCGTCACAGTGGGAACCGCCGTTACCGCAGGAGAGTACTTTGCCACCGGCTTTGAAGCTGTCGGCCAGCAGGACCGCTGCGCGCTGAATAGCGTGAATATTGGCATCATCTTTCAGAAAGTTCGCCAGCGTTTCCGCCGCTTCGTTCAGTTCGTTACGAATAAGATCCTGGTACATGAGGATAATCCTTCAGTATTGATGAAATAACACAGTGGAGTGTACCGGATAGCGGGAAAAGCGAGAAGCTAAAGCCATGCGAATCGTCCGGCGTTTTGATTTTTTGTGCCGGCGAAAACACGAACAATGTGAACCAGGTTGTAATTATTTTGTAAACACATTGCTAAAGGAATTCACATCAACTACAACCATATCATCACAAGTGGTCAGACCTCCTACAAGCAAGGGAGCTTTTCTTTATGATGATTTTGAGCATTCTCGCAACCGTTGTACTGCTCGGTGTGTTGTTCTATCACCGCGTCAGTTTATTCCTGAGCAGCCTGATTCTTCTGGCCTGGACGGCTGCGCTTGGCGTCGCAGGCCTCTGGAATATCTGGATTTTAGTCCCTCTTGCCATCATTCTTCTGCCGTTTAACCTGGCCCCGATGCGCAAGTCGATGATCTCCGCGCCGGTGTTCAAGGGCTTCCGTAAAGTGATGCCGCCGATGTCGCGCACGGAGAAAGAAGCGATTGACGCCGGTACCACCTGGTGGGAAGGCGATCTGTTCCAGGGCAACCCGGACTGGAAAAAGCTGCACAACTATCCACAGCCGCGTCTGACTGCCGAAGAGCAGGCCTTTATCGACGGCCCGGTGGAAGAAGCGTGCCGCATGGCAAACGACTTCGCTATCACCCACGAGATGGCCGACCTGCCGCCGGAGCTGTGGGCATACCTGAAAGAGCATCGCTTCTTCGCGATGATCATTAAGAAAGAGTACGGCGGTCTGGAATTCTCCGCTTACGCTCAGGCTCGCGTCCTGCAAAAGCTGGCGGGCGTCTCCGGGATCCTGGCGATTACCGTCGGCGTGCCGAACTCCTTAGGGCCGGGCGAGCTGCTGCAGCACTACGGTACGGAAGAGCAGAAAGATCACTACCTGCCGCGCCTGGCGCGCGGTCAGGAAATCCCTTGCTTCGCGCTGACCAGCCCGGAAGCGGGCTCCGATGCAGGCGCAATCCCGGATACCGGCGTAGTGTGCATGGGCGAATGGCAGGGCCAGCAGGTACTGGGCATGCGCCTGACCTGGAACAAACGTTATATCACCCTGGCGCCTATCGCCACGGTGCTCGGCCTGGCGTTTAAGCTCTCCGACCCGGAAAAACTGCTGGGCGGAGAAGAAGATCTGGGCATTACCTGTGCCCTGATCCCAACCTCTACTCCGGGCGTTGAAATTGGTCGTCGTCACTTCCCGCTGAACGTGCCGTTCCAGAACGGTCCGACCCGCGGTCAGGATATCTTCGTGCCGATTGACTACATCATCGGCGGCCCGAAAATGGCCGGTCAGGGCTGGCGCATGCTGGTTGAATGTCTGTCGGTGGGCCGCGGGATCACCCTGCCGTCGAACTCAACCGGCGGTCTGAAGTCGGTAGCGATGGGGATTGGCGCGTACGCCCATATCCGTCGTCAGTTCAAAATCTCCATCGGCAAGATGGAAGGTATCGAAGAGCCGCTGGCGCGCATCGCGGGCAACGCCTACGTGATGGACGCCGCTGCATCCCTGATTACCTACGGCATTATGCTGGGCGAAAAACCGGCCGTGCTGTCCGCGATTGTGAAGTACCACTGTACCCACCGCGCGCAGCAGTCGATTATTGACGCGATGGATATCGCAGGCGGTAAAGGCATTATGCTCGGCGAAGGCAACTTCCTGGCGCGTGGCTATCAGGGCGCACCGATTGCCATCACCGTGGAAGGGGCAAACATCCTGACCCGCAGCATGATGATCTTCGGCCAGGGGGCGATTCGCTGCCATCCATACGTGCTGGAAGAGATGGCCGCCGCGCAGAACAACGACGTGGATGCCTTCGACAAGCTGCTGTTCAAACATATCGGTCACGTGGGCAGCAACAAGGTGCGCAGCTTCTGGCTCGGCCTGACGCGCGGCCTGACCAGCGCAACGCCAACCGGGGATGCGACCAAACGTTACTACCAGCATCTGAACCGTCTGAGCGCCAACCTGGCTCTGCTGTCTGACGTCTCTATGGCAGTGCTGGGCGGTAGCCTGAAGCGTCGCGAACGTATCTCTGCCCGTCTGGGTGATGTGCTGAGCCAGATCTTCCTGGCCTCTGCGGTCCTGAAGCGCTACGACGACGAAGGCCGTCAGGAAGCGGATCTGCCGCTGGTGCATTGGGGCGTACAGGATGCAATGTATCAGGCGGAACAGGCGATTGACGACCTGCTGGCCAACTTCCCGAACCGCTTCGTGGCGGGCGCCCTGCGCGCGGTGATCTTCCCGACCGGTCGCCATCATCTGGCGCCGTCGGACAAGCTGGACCACAAGGTGGCGAAGATCCTGCAGGTTCCGAGCGCAACCCGCTCCCGTATCGGCCGCGGTCAGTATCTGGCGCCAACGCCGCATAACCCGGTGGGCCTGCTGGAAGAGGCGCTGCTGGACGTGATGGCCGCCGACCCGATTCACCAGAAAATTTGTAAACAGCTGGGCAAAAACCTGCCGTTTACCCGTCTAGATGAACTGGCGAAACAGGCGCTGGCTGGTGGCATTATCAATAACGACGAAGCTGCGCTGCTGGTGAAAGCCGAAGAGAGCCGTCTGCGCAGTATTAACGTGGATGATTTCGAACCGGAAGAGCTGGCGACGCAGCCGGTAAAGCTGCCGGAGAAGCACCGCAAACCTGAAGCGGCATAACCCGCTTCGCTCTGACAAACCCCGCCCGGTGCGGGGTTTTTTATTGCCACATTTTCTCGTAATGACGTGCTACAGTGTCAAAAAGGGGTCGTTTGAGGAGTCTGTATCGTGCCTGGTTTGAAGATTTCGATTTTGCAGCAGCCTTTAGTGTGGATGGATGGCCCTGCCAACCTGCGCCACTTTGATCGTCAACTGGAAGAAATTACCGGGCGAGATGTGATTGTCCTGCCGGAGATGTTTACCACCGGCTTCGCGATGGAAGCGGCTAAACAGTCGATGCCCCAGGAAGAGGTGGTCGCCTGGATGCATGCCAAAGCGCAGCAGACCAACGCGCTGATCGCCGGTAGCGCCGCCCTGCAGACGGAGCGCGGACCGGTGAACCGCTTCCTGCTGGTGGAGCCGGAAGGAAAAGTGCATTTTTACGATAAACGCCACCTGTTCCGCATGGCCGATGAACATCATCACTATGAAGCCGGTAACGAACGCGTGGTGTTTGAGTGGCGCGGCTGGCGCATCCTGCCGCTGGTCTGCTACGACCTGCGCTTCCCGGTGTGGTCGCGCAACCGGAACGATTACGACCTGGCGCTGTATGTCGCCAACTGGCCTGCGCCGCGCTCGCTGCACTGGCAGGCGCTGCTGGTGGCCCGCGCTATTGAGAACCAGGCGTACGTGGTGGGCTGTAACCGCGTGGGAACGGACGGCAACGGGCATCACTACCGCGGCGACAGCCGGGTGGTGAACCCGCAGGGCGAGATTATTGCCACCGCCGAGCCGCATCAGGCGACGCGCATTGATGCTGAACTGTCGTTAACGGCGCTGAAGGAGTATCGGGAGAAGTTTCCGGCGTGGCAGGATGCGGATCCGTTTAGCATTGGGTGAAATTTTCCCCTCACCCTGACCCTCTCCCCAAAGGGGAGAGGGGATTGTTCGCTGCTCGCATTAGGGGGATAAAACATTAACTCACTAACGCCTGCCCGTCTTTGCGGCTTTCCGTCGCGGCCACGTAGTGCCCTTCCGGCATGCGGTAAATCACCTGCGCTCCGCCGAAGTTGTAATCCTGGAGCGGATCTTCCACCACGATCTGATGCCCGCGCTCGCGCAGCGCCGCAATCGTATTGCGATCGAACGTCGATTCGACGAACACCTCCCTGCCCTGCACCACGCGCCAGCGCGGCGCGTCGATGGCCGCCTGCGGGTTTTGCCCGTGCAGCATAATGCGCAGTGCCATCTGCATGTGCCCCTGCGCCTGCATCGGGCCGCCCATCACGCCGAAGGACATCAGCGGCTGGCCGTTGCCGTCCATCGCAAAGCCCGGAATGATGGTGTGGAACGGACGCTTACTGCCCGCCAGCGCGTTCGGGTGATTCGGATCCAGCACAAATCCACAGCCCCGGTTTTGCAGGCTGATCCCGGTGTCCGGCACCACGATGCCTGATCCAAAGCCCATAAAGTTGGACTGAATAAACGAGACCATCATCCCGCTGTCGTCGGCGGTGCTGATGTAGACCGTGCCGCTCTGCGTCGGGGAGCCGTAGACAAAATCAGAGGCTTTATCGTGGTCGATAAGCGCCGCGCGCGACTTCAGATAATGGTCGCTCAGCAGCTCTTTTGCGGCGAACTCCATGTGTTCTTCATCCGCCACGTAGCGGTCGAGATCCGCCAGCGCCAGCTTCATCGCCTCGATGGACAGGTGAAGGGACTGCACGGAGTCCGGATGATGCTTCTCAATTCCGCACTGCTCCAGAATACCGAGCGCAATCAGCGTGGCGATCCCCTGGCCGTTTGGCGGCAGCTCCTGCACCGAGCCGCCCGCGAAGTCGCGCGACAGCATCTCGACCCAGTCCACGCGGTGGTTTGCCAGATCTTCAGCCGTCAGGTGCGCGCCGTGTTCTTTGGCAAAAGCAGCAATTTTCTGCGCCAGCTCGCCGCGGTAAAACGCGTCGCCGTTGGTTTTGGCAATAAGCTCCAGCGAATTAGCCTGCGCCGGGTTACGGAAGATCTCTCCTACGCGCGGAGCGCGGCCTTCCGGCGCAAAGCAGGCGCTAAAGCCCGGCTGATCTTTCAGCTTGTTATAGCCGCGCTGCCAGAGATGACCAATCAGCGGCGAGACCGGGAAACCGTTGCGCGCGTAGTCAATCGCAGGCTGCGCCAGCGTGGTCAGCGGCAGCGTGCCAAAACGTTCCGCCAGGGCAACCCAGCCGGACACTGCCCCAGGCACGGTCACCGCGTCCCAGCCGATTTCCGGTACCGCCGTTTTGCCGGCAAACAGATCCGCATGCCAGCTGGCCGGCGAGCGTCCCGACGCGTTCAGGCCGTGCAGCTTTTCACCATCCCAGACGATGGCAAAGGCGTCGCTGCCGATCCCGTTGCCGGTCGGCTCAACCACCGTCAGCGCCATCGCGGCAGCAATGGCCGCATCGACGGCGTTGCCACCCAGCTGCAGCATTTTCATTCCCGCCTGCGCCGCCAGCGGCTGCGACGTGGCAACGGCATTATGGCCCATCATCGGTGGGCGTCGTGAATCGTAACCGGACGTAAAATCAAGCGCTTTGGTCATCATGACTCCTTAGTCATGGCGCGGATCGAGCGCATCGCGCAGCCCGTCGCCAAGTAAATTAAAGCCCTGCACGGCAAGAAAAATCGCCACGCCGGGGAAAACAGACATCCACGGTGCCTGCTCAAGAAACCCTTTCGCGGTGTTGAGCATGGAGCCCCAGGACGGATTGGGCGGCTGCTGCCCCAGCCCTAAAAACGACAGGCTGGCTTCGGCGATAATCGCCGAGGCGATGGCCAGCGTGGCCTGCACCAGGATCGGCGACATCACATTTGGCAGAACGTATTTAATGATGATCCAGCGATCCGGCAGGCCAATCGCCCGCGCGCCGTCGATGTACTCTTCGTTGCGGATGGCGATCACCTGCCCGCGCGTCAGGCGGGCAAAGATCGGCATTGCCGAAAGACCGATGGCGATCATCGCGTTGGTCAGGCTCGGGCCCAAAAATGCCCCCAGCGCGATCGCCATGATCAGGAACGGACAGGCCAGCAGCGCCTCGATAAAGCGCGATATCACGCCGTCCCACATCTTCTGGAAGTAGCCCGCCACCAGCCCCAGCGGCACGCCGATGACCACGGCGATAACCACCGACATACAGCCCGCCATCAGCGAGGTGCGAGCCCCCCAGATAATGCGGGACAAAATGTCGCGTCCCAGCTCGTCGGTGCCGAACCAGTACATCGCCGACGGCGCTTTACGCACCGCCAGGAAGTTGGCTTTGACCGGATCGAACGGGGCAATCCACGGAGCCAGCAGCGCCACCAGCACAAAGAAGCCCACCACAAGCGCGCCAATCACCGCGCTTTTGTTGGCAAGGAATTTCTTCAGCACCCGGTTTTCCGCGCGCGGCAGCGCGGGCGCAACGGTTTGCGTCGTCAGTTCCGCCATCGTTAACCTCGCATTTTCGGGTTGATAAGGACGTAAAGCACGTCGGCCAGCAGGTTGAGCAGCAGAAAGCCGATCGCCACGATCAGCACCACGCCCTGCACCACCGCGTAGTCACGGTTGAACACCGAATCGACGATCATCTTGCCAAAGCCCGGAATGGTGAAGACCTGCTCGGTCAGCACCGCGCCGCCCAGCAGCTCGCCGAACAGCAGCGTGGTGAGGGTGATCACCGGTACCAGCGCGTTGCGAAACGCGTGCTTCAGGATCACCGCTTTCGGCAGCAGCCCCTTAGCCCGGGCGGTGCGGATATAATCTGCCTTCAGCACCGCAATCATCGACGCGCGGGTGTGGCGCATCAGCGTCGCCGCGAGGCCGGTTCCGAGCACGGACGCGGGCAACAGCAGCGTGCGCAGGTTCTGGAGCGGATCTTCACTGAACGGCACGTAGCCGGACGCGGGCAGCCACTGCAGGTTCACCGAGAAGACCAGAATCAGCAGGATCCCCAGCCAGAAGTGGGGGATCGAGATCCCCGAGATCGCCACGAAGTTCGCCCCGTGATCCACCCAGCTGTTTTTATTCACCGCCGCGAGGATCCCCATGCTAATACCAAACACCAGCGCGATAATCATCGCCAGCAGGGACAGCTCCAGCGTAACCGGCAGCTTGCTGGCGATAAGCTCAGTCACCGGTTCGTGCGTGCGTAAGGAGACGCCCAGATCGCCCTGCAGCGCCCGCGTCAGCCAGTGGAAATACTGCACAGGGATCGGCGCATCCAGGTTCAGCTCCGCGCGCAGCTGGGCGATCACCGCCGGGTCGCGCTCTTCCCCGGCCATGGCGATCAGCGGATCGCCGGGCAGCAGCTTTTGCAGGCCGAACACCATCATGCTCACCAGCAACAGCGTCGGGACGGCCAGCAGCAGACGTTTGCAAATCAGTTCCAGCATGGGTTCTCCTCAGGACTTTTATTTCGCCAGCGTCAAACCGGCCAGACGCACGATGCCGTCCGGGTACGGCTTAAAGCCCTGCACGCTTTTGTTCAGGCCAAAAATGCGCGGCTCGAAGTAGAGGTAGGCAATCGGCATGTCGGTTTGCAGCTGCTTCACCACCTTGTCATACAGCGGCTGGCGCGCGGCCTGGTCGGTGCTCTGGCGCGCCTGGGTCAACCACTCATCGACCTGAGCGTTGCTGTAGCGGCCGTCGTTCAGGGTACCTTTGCTGTGGATAAAGCCGTAGATGCTGCCGTCCGGGTCCGGGCGTCCCGACCAGCCGGAGAAGCTCAGCTGATAGTCACCGCTCTGCTGGCGATCCAGCAGCGTGGCGAATTCGGTCATCTGCAGGTTCAGCGTGAAGCCCGCCTCAGCAACCATCGCCTGCAGCACCTGTCCCACCTGCTGCGAGGTTGGGTTGTTCGGCACCAGCAGGTTGACGGTCAGCGGCGCGGTGACGCCTGCGGCTTTGAGCAGCGCTTTGGCCTTCTCGACGTCACGAGGTGGCACCGGCAGGTTGACATGATACGGGCTCACCGTAGAAAACGCCTGGTTTGCCGGGGTGTAGAGGCCTTCAAAGACCACCTGATTTAACGCCTCACGGTCGATGGCCTGAGAAAACGCCTCGCGCACGCGGGCATCCTTGAACGGATCGTTCGCCGGGACCTTGCCATTGTTGATGTTGAAGGTGATCCCCTGATAGCCCAGACCGGTTATCTTCGCCAGCGCCAGCTTGCTGTCGGCTTCGACGGTTTTAACGTCGCTGGCGGCGATGCCTTCGGTCAGATCGAGATCGCCCGCGCGCAGGTTCGCGAGGCGCACTGAGGCGTCCGGGATCGGCAGATAGATAATTTTGTCGAAGTGGTAGGCGTCTTTATTCCAGTAATTGTCGAAGCGGGTCAGAACAATGCGGTCCTGCGACACGCGGCTGTCGAACTTGTACGGGCCGGAACAGACCGGATGGGCGGCAAAGTCAGGCTTCTTCGCGGCTTCGGGTGCCATCATCGCGCCCGCACGGTCGGTAAGCTGCATCAGCAGCGCGGCGTCAGGGGTTTTCAGGTGCAGCGCAATCTGCATCGGGCCGGTGACCTCTACCGACTCCACGGAAGAGATCTCGCTTTTACGCAGGGAACCTTTGAGGGTCAGGGCGCGGTCAAGGTTGTATTTCGCGGCGGCGGCATCGAATTTTTCACCGTCGTGGAAGGTCACGCCTTCACGCAGATCCATGGTCAGGGTTTTTCCGTCTTCGCTCCAGGCCCAGGATTTCGCCAGACCCGGCACCACCTTCAGGTGCTCGTCGACGTCCACCAGCCTGTCGCACAGGGAGGCAAAGACGAAGCGGCCATAGTAGGTGCGCGCCAGATGTGGGTCGAGCATGTCCGGGTCTGCCCCCAGACCGATCCGCAGCACGCTTTCAGAATGGGCGGGCAGCGCCGCGCCAAGCAACATAACACTTCCCAGTACGGTCAAAAGAGAATTACGCATTGTCATTATCATGAGTTCCTTGAAGGAAGGGAGGAGTGAGTAGCCGCGTGTTCAAACAGCGCGCGGCGGCGCAGAAAGGCTGCGGATGGCGGTGCGATCTGGATAACGCTGCGATCGCGATTAATGTCCTGCCAGCGGTGGCAGGCAACCTGACGCCCGCCGTCGAGCACCTGATTAATCGGCTCGACCTGCCGGCATTCATCGGTGACGTACGGGCAGCGGGTGTGGAAGCGACAGCCGGACGGCGGGTTAGCCGGGTTCGGCAGATCCCCCTGCAGCAGCGGCGCGTCGCGTTCCACGCCGGGCTGCATCTGGGGAGCCGAGGCGATCAGCGCCTGCGTGTAAGGGTGCAGCGGTGCGTCAAAGATCTCGTCGACGGTAGCAAGCTCAACGATTTGCCCAAGATACATGACCGCCACGCGGTCGCTCATGTGGCGGATCACCGCCAGACCGTGGGCGACAATCACCATCGTCAGCCCCAGCTGGTGCTTCAGGCTCTCCAGCAGGTTGACCACCTGCGCCTGCACCGACACATCCAGCGCGGAAACCGGCTCGTCGCCCAGCAGCAGCTTTGGCCCCGAGGCCAGCGCGCGCGCAATGCCGATACGCTGGCGCTGCCCGCCGGAAAACTCGTGCGGATAGCGCCCGGCCCAGGCGGCAGGCAGGCCAACGGTCTTGAGGAGCTCCGCGACGCGATACTGACGATCCGCTTTCTTCATGTTCTGGTGCAGCCACAGCGGCTCGCCGACGATCTGCTCCACCGTCATGCGCGGGTTCAGCGAGGCAAAAGGGTCCTGGAAGATAATCTGCAGCTCGCGCCGGAGCTGGTTCAGACGGGCGCCGGAGGCGTCGGTGATATCCTCCCCCTGATAAAACACGCGCCCTTCGCTGGCGGCCAGCAGGCGCAGCAGCAGACGACCGAGGGTGGATTTCCCGGAGCCGGACTCGCCGACAATCGCCAGCGTTTCGCCCGGCATCACGGCAAGCGAAACGCGATCGACCGCCGTGACAAACCGGGCCGGAGAAAAGAGTTTTTTCGGGCCGGGGAAAAGCTTGCTGAGGTCCCGGGCTTCAAGAATGGGCGTGGTCATGCGGTCTCTCCCAGGGCAATGTGGTGTTCGAGCGGCACGCGGAAGCAGGCAACCTGATGGCCCGCGCCGAGCGTGGTGAGCTGCGGTTTTTCATCATGGCAGCGCGACTGCGCAAACGGGCAGCGTGTCGCGAAACGACAGCCTTTCGGCATGGACTCCGGGAGCGGAACCGATCCGGGAATGGTGGAGAGCTGGCCTTTGCGTGCCCCCAGGGAGGGGATCGAGCCCATCAGGCCGATGGTGTACGGGTGCTGCGGGTCGGCAAAGATGGCCTCCACGCTTCCCTGCTCCACCACCTGCCCGGCGTACATCACCGCCACCTGCTGCGCCACTTCTGCCACCACGCCCAAATCGTGGGTGATCATCAGCACCGCCGTGCCGGTTTCTTCTTTAAGGGTGTTCAGCAGGGTCAGGATTTGCGCCTGAATGGTGACGTCCAGCGCGGTGGTCGGTTCATCGGCAATCAGCAGTTTAGGATGGTTGATCAGCGCCATCGCAATCATCACGCGCTGGCGCATGCCGCCGGAAAGCTGGTGCGGATACGCCTTGAGGCGCATCTCCGCCGCCGGGATCTGTACCTTCTCGAGGATCTGCAGCGCGACCTTCATCGCCTCCGGGCGCGAAACGTTCTGGTGCCGCATCACCGCTTCGCTCAGCTGATCCCCCAGGGTAAACGCCGGATTGAGTGAGGTCATCGGCTCCTGGAATATCATCGCCAGCTCGCTGCCGCGCAGGTCGGCATACTCCCGCGGCGAGAGCTTGCGCAGGTCGTGGCGGCGAAACTGCATCTCGCCGCTGACGATCTGCGCGCTGGCGGGCAGTAGCCCCATCAGCGCCAGTGAGGTGATACTTTTTCCGCAGCCGGACTCGCCCACCAGCGCCAGCGTTTCGCCCGCTTTGACCGTCAGGGAAATGCCGTCCAGGACGCTGACCGGCGAGCCGGAAAATTTAACGTTGAGATTATTCAGCCGGAGTACAGGCGCGGAGTCCTTAAACGGGATCGTCGTCATAGCGTGAAGTCGTCCTCAAGATGGATCGCCTGAATCAGGGCGGTTTGCAGGCTGAGCAGGTGTTCGCGCATGGCGGCCGCTGCTTCATTAGGCTGGCGATGGATAATCGCGGACATGATCTTGTGATGGTGGTCGTTGTAGCTGTCGACACGTTCGGGTGTGCGGGCCAATTCACGCAGATGCTGCCAGCCGGGTTCGCGCCGCACGGCATCAATGGCATCAAACAGACCGAGCATCAGGCGATTACCCGCCGCCTCGGCAATGGCGCGGTGAAAGGCGCTATCCCACAGTTCGTTGAGATCGCGGTCATCCGGGCTGACCTTGTCGATGCGTTCCAGCATGCGCTGCATGAGCGCGAGGTTTTCCCTGGTGGCACGCAGTGCCGCAAGCCGGGCTAAGCCGGGTTCGATCTGTATACGAGCTTCCATCACTTCCAGCAGATTGGTCTGCTGAACCAATCCCTGAAGGGCCAGCGGTTCAACCGGGGCAGCCGGACCAATAAAGGTGCCTTTCCCCTGTTTACGCCAGATCCGCCCCTCTTCTTCCAGCACGTCCAGCGCGCGACGCACTTCGCGTCGTCCTACGCCGAGTGTTTCCGACAGCTCACGTTCCGTGGGCAGCGGAATGCCTGGTGTTGACTCATGCTGGTTGATTAGCCCGCGCAGCTGCTCAAGCGCGGTGCTGGAATTGGCCAGAAACCGTGACGGTTTTTCCATATTGGTTCGCTCACTATCATCATTATTTTCTTGTTATGAACGATAAGTTATTGATATGAGGTGCTACTTATCGTGCTAATGATTAAGCAATAAACGAACCAATTTTGAATTGGTTCAAAATAGATTTTGAAAAACGACAGGAAATGAAGGGGTTACAGCAACGTATTGTTACAGATGCAGGCGGGTTCCGAAGACGGCAGAGACCAGAAAAGAACACAAAACGCACAAAAACAGTGCAATTATTGCACCAAAACAGCGCTTATGTTAATTTATTGCACTATAGATGATAACAATTAGTTAACAAAAAGTAATTGGTAAGTCGCGCTCACGCCTGAAAAAGGCCCCCTTGCGAGGGCCGCGAAAGATTAAGGTACAGGCTGCCAAAGCGTCGCAACCGCTGAAGGAGTCCAGTCGGACTGAGACGTATGACCCTGCACGCAGCGATACTGTGTGCCGTTATAGGTAACGATTTCTCCGGTCTTATAGCTCGTACCGACTTTCCACTCGCCTTCCGGCTCAGGCGTCACTGAACCCTCTTTCGTCGTGGCTTTAAGCGGCGCACTCGCAAGAGACTGATGACCTTTGGCATTTTCGGCGATTACCTGGTAGCTGTAAGTCGTTCCCGCGCGCAGGCCGCTGTCGGAAATCTGCGTTTCGCTCACGGTAAGCAACTCTGCACCATCGCGCAGTACGCGATATTTCACCGCCTTATCTACCGCATTCCATTTCACCGTCAGGCTGTTTTCCGTCGAAGAAACCAGGGTCAGACCGGTTGGCGCGCCCGGGCGTCCCTCTTCGACCTGGACGGTTTCAACCTCAACCACGTTGCTGCTTTCGGAAATATTGTTCGCTGCATCATGTGCTTTCACGCTGTAGCGGTACACCACACCACCGGTTTCAACCGCACTATCGGTCCACTGGGTGTCCGTTGAAGTTCCGACTTTTTTGTCATTACGGTAGATGTCATATCCCACCACGCCATGGTCATCGGTGGAGGGCTGCCAGGCAAGGGTGATCGTCAAGCCATTGTTCAGCACCTTCAGTCCTGTTGGTGCAGTTGGCGCGACGGTGTCTTGCGGGCGTTCGGGCGACATCAGGTCCGCGCGCTCTTTCATTTCATTGAAGTAGTCAACCTGCTGCGACATGGAAAGCTGCTGATCGTTTGAACCCAATGTCCAGATAAAGAAACCGCCATAGCCGTTCTGCGCCTGCCATCCCGCACGATTTACGTTGTTCTGCCGGCTCTCAACAAAGCGGCCTTCTGGCCCCCACTGGGAGTTGATAGTCTGGCCGAGAACGATTTTACTCTTATCACCCACCGCCCGGGCGTAGTTGGCCATCGCCACGTCATACTTAAAGCGCGGGCCGGCGTCATAGGCCATGACGTTGAAGAAATCGAAAACGTTTTTCCCCTGCGTCAGCAGCGGCAGAACTTCGCCGTGGTGTGAAGAGCGAGCCGCCTCAACGAAGGAACAATTCTCGGTTACCGCGCTGTTTGCGCAGTTCTCCGGGTCAGCACCAACGTGATAGGTGGTCAGGCTCAGCAGCTTTTTGCTGCCGGACGCATTGAGCTTGCTACGAACCCGTTCAGCCAGATCCAACAGGTTTGCGTTTTCCTCTGGCGTGACGCGCTCGGGTTTTTCAAAGTCAAAATCGATGCCGTCAAGCTGAACGGTACCCGCCTTCTGGTAGTTCGCCATATTACATTTGCCTTGCCAGTCGGCGCTCAGGCATTCGCCGACCATCTCTTCCGGCTTCAGGTTCTTTTTATACACCGGGAAGTTGGTATTCAGCAGATTCACCAGATTCTGCGCCAGCGTTTCTCGCGTTTGCGCGTTATTCAGATAAGACCACATTGAGGAATAAGTCTCACCGCCGAGCGCCAGCATCATTTTTTTCTCCGGATGCGCCAGCTTCAACTGACTCCACACGACATAGGCTGGCGCATTAATGTACCAGGGATCATATTGTGGTACTGCAACAATATTATCTGAACTGGACAGCTTACCGCTTGCATCCCAGCCACCAAATGAAAGCAGGAACGTATCCGCTTTCACCTCTTTCATATCCTCAACGGACTCAACCGGACCCCCCCAGGAGGTCAGATAGGTGACCGCTCGCGGTGCCTGCGCCGCGAAAGCCGACTGCGCCATTAATGCGCTACCAATTAACAGAGATAATGTAAGTTTTTTCATCAAAGTTCCTTATTGCTTTGTGATGATAGTCCTGTGGATTACCTCTCAAATTGTCTTTTTTTTTAGCGCTGAGATCGTTGGGGATTAAAGAGTGGCGAATCAGGAATCCGTCCGCGTTAAATAAGAAATTTCTTTTGCCAAAAAAAATCGCGTTATTTATATTTATTTGCTCGATGTATATTGAACACCATCAAAAACCTACGACTTCACTCAGAAATATCTCTCGTATTTATAATAAATACCTCAACGACAGCCCGGGAAAATTCTCGCATCCTGTAAGACGCTTCTTTATTTAGCTTTCCCATCTTCACTAATTAAAAAAGATGGCATACCTGTGTGCCCTCTCTTTTTTCAGGGAAAATTCAGAAATTAATCACAACTTATATCCAATAAGGACGCTCTCAATGAAATACGCAACAAACGTGATGCGAAAACAGGGTGGTTTCACCCTGCTTGAATTGCTGGTCGTACTGATGATTATTGCGCTGCTGGCAGGGTTCGTCGGACCTAAGGTCTTCTCCAATGTCGACTCGGCTAAAGAGAAAACCGCTGCCCGACAGATGCGCTCACTTGCGGAGGCGCTAGGGCAATATCGCCTCGACACCGGCAGTTATCCAAGTGAAACGCAAGGGCTGAAAGCACTGACCGAAAAACCGTCCAACGTACAAAACTGGAATGGCCCTTATCTCAGCCAGCATGTGCCGTTAGATCCCTGGGGCAATCCGTACCAGTGGCATAACCCCGCCCGGACAAAAGACGCTATTAATGAAGTCGAAATTACCTCCGGCGGTAAAGACGGTAAGCCTGTCACGTACGGGTTCTGAACATGCTGCGCCTGTCCTTATATTCGCTGTTTATCTTCAGCGTATTTTCCTGCCGCGCCGATTGCTGGCAGCTGGCGGGAGAACGTTACGGTATTGAGCCAGAGCTATTACAGGCGATAGCGATAGTGGAATCCAACGGCAACACGCGGGCCATCAACAAAAACCGTGATGGCTCACTGGATGTCGGGCTGATGCAGATCAATAGCATTCACTTCGATGCGCTGCGTAAATTTCGTATTAGTCAAAAAGATCTGCTGACCGACCCTTGCCAAAGTGTCATGACCGGCGCCTGGATCCTGGCAGGTCAAATCCAGCGCTTTGGTTATACCTGGGACGCGGTGGGCGCATATAACGCCGGAACGGCAAATACGCCGCAGCGCCGCGCGCTTCGTCAACAATATATAAAAAAAGTGGCTCCGCATTATGCCCGCCTTAAAAGGCAGAGCCATACACTGTCGCCAAAATGAAACCATATATCGTCACCATCCTTCAGGGGGGGAAGCGCGTCAATCAAACCGTGCTTGCCGCGTCGCCTGATGATGCCAGCGCCCGCATTATTGCCGCCGGCGGCATCGTTTTGCAGGTACAGGAACGTCCTGCCCGCAAGGAGAAACGCTTTCCATTGAATCTGTTCTTGCAGGAGCTTATCGCCCTGCTGGAAGCCGGGCTGGTCGTGGTCGAGGCCGTCGAAGCGCTGCGCGAAAGCAGCCGCGACGGTGGTACCTCGCTGGTTCTGGATACGCTGGTTAAAAAGCTCTATGAAGGAGCACAGCTATCCCAGGCGATGATGGCGCTACCGGCGCTCTTTCCGCCTCTGCTGATTAATACCGTCGCCTCTTCTGAGCAAACCGGACACTTACCCGAAGCGCTAAAGCGTTTTCAGTTTTACGAATCAAGAATGGAAATTCTGCGCAAGCGGATTAAATCAACCCTGCTCTATCCGACAATTGTGATCGCGGCCGGCGGGATAATTCTGTTCTTTCTGCTCGGCTTTATTATTCCGCGTTTTTCCGTGGTGTTTGACGGGATGAAGAACCCGTCCGCCAGCGCACAGCTTATCCTCTGGTGGGGACGTCTGACGCAAACCCATGGTTCACTGCTGCTGGCCGGTTGTGCGGCAGCGGTTGCAGGCATCGTGATGGCGGTGCGTAGCCCGCGCCTGCGCCAGCGTGCGCTCGGTTTGTTGCTGCGCATTCCCGCCTTACGCCAGCAGCATCAGCTTTCTGTGCTGGTGCGTTTCTACCGCACGCTGGGCCTGCTGCTGCAGGGCGGCCTCCCCGCGCCTGATGCGTTAATGCTGAGCCGGGAGATCCTGCCCGCCACGCATCGTCAGCAGGTTGAACAGGTTATCCGCGACGTCGCCGCCGGCGAGTCGCTCTCCCGCATGCTGGAAGCCCAGCAGATGACGACTCCTGTCGCCAGCCGTCTGCTGCAGGTCGGCGAGCGCAGCGGCGAACTGCCTGCCATGTGCGAGCGGATCGCCGCTTTTTATGATGAATCGCTGGAACGCGCGATTGAAACCTTTAGCAAAATTTTTGAACCGATTCTGATGATGGTCGTTGGCGGCATCGTTGGGCTCGTCGTGTTTTTACTGTACATGCCCATTTTTGAACTGGCAGGAGGATTGCAATAATGTCTCACTCACCGTCTGTAGACCCCCTTTTCGACCTGCCGGACGAGCAGCGCTGTCAGGCCCTGGCGGAACTGCTGGACAGTTTCCCCGGCGCGTTAGAAGAAGCCGCCGGTTCCCTGGGGCTCACGCCGCTCTCACCCACACAGCTCGCCGACAGCGAAGAGGATTTCGAAGCCGTACCGTTGACCGAATCACTCAGCCAGCGGGCATTGCCGCTGCGCGTGAACGGGCAGCTCCACGTTGCGCTGGGCGATCCGTTTTCGCTGGCGCTGCGCCAGTGGGCCTATAACGTGAATGCGTTACCCGCGCTGGCTCCGCTTTCTCAGCTTAATGCCCGGCTTGATGAGCTCGCCAAACAGCAGCGCACGCTCGATCAGCTGGAACAGCAGCAGAGTGAAGAGAATAAAGAGGCCCGGTGGCTGGAGATCACCCCTGCGGCCATTGCCAGTGAACCCCATGCCGTCATTAAGCTGGTTAACGCCACGCTGTTTGATGCCCTGCAAAGCCGGGCCAGCGATATTCACCTTTGCGCCGTAGCGGATGGATTGATGGTGAAGTACCGCATCGATGGCGTCCTGCACAGCATTCGCCACTGCGCCGGGCTTCAGCAGGCGGAACAGGTGATCTCCCGTCTCAAGGTATTGAGCTGTATGGACATTTCCGAAAGGCGCACGCCTCAGGACGGACGCTTTAAGGCGTTAATTCTCCAGCGTCCCGTCGATTTTCGCGTGTCCATTATGCCGGGCGTGTACGGCGAGGATGCCGTATTGCGCGTGCTGGATAAATCACACGATCAAAACCTGCGCCTGGAGACGCTCGGCTTTGATGAGCACACGCTGGGCGCCATTCGTCAGTTAACCCATCTGCCCCACGGTATGGTGCTCGTCACCGGACCTACGGGGAGCGGGAAGTCCACCACCCTCTATTCGGCACTCAGCGAACTCAACAGCGGTGAATGCAAAATCATCACCATTGAAGATCCCGTGGAGTACCAGCTCAACAGCGTGCTGCAAATTCCGGTCAACGATAAAAAAGGGCTCACCTTCGCCCGAGGCCTGCGCGCCATTTTGCGTCACGACCCGGACATCATTCTGGTGGGTGAGATCCGCGATGGCGAAACCGCCGGCATTGCCGTGCAGGCGGCGCTCACCGGCCACGTGGTGCTCTCCTCGGTTCACGCCAATGACGTCTTTAGCGTACTGGAACGTTTTTTATATATGCAGGTCGAGCCCGCCAGCCTGATCACCGCCCTTAACGGCGTCGTGGCGCAGCGGCTGGTTCGCCAGATTTGCCCGGACTGTATTGATGACACCACGCCCACGGATGACCTTCTCGCGGCGTGGCAATCCGGCCCGCTACAGCAGCTTACGCCCCGATGGCGTCGAGGGAGGGGCTGCGATACCTGCCGCGACAGCGGCTTTCGCGGCAGGCTAGCGCTGGCGGAAGTGCTGCATTTCAGTGATGCGATGAAAGAAGCAATGCTGGAGCGATCGCCCCGGCGCAAGTTAAAGGAGGTGGCGCTGAATGACGGTTTTGTTCCGCTCTCAACCATCGCGCTGCGCGCCGTGGTCGAAGGCAAAACCACCTGGGAGGAGGTGAACCGTGTTATCACTCACTAACACCTGGCAGTGCGACATCTGGCCTCATGCCGTGCGGTTGCGCCGCAACAATGTGGTACTTGCCACGCATGAACGCCAGCCCGATCAGCCTCTGGAGGCCGCGCTTGAAACGCTGCTGCGCCTGCGCCCCGCCGCCTTACCGTGGCGTG
Organism: Enterobacter sp. 296B2; assembly: GCF_034106185.1. Taxonomy (NCBI): domain Bacteria; kingdom Pseudomonadati; phylum Pseudomonadota; class Gammaproteobacteria; order Enterobacterales; family Enterobacteriaceae; genus Enterobacter; species Enterobacter sp. 296B2. The sequence continues at coordinate 201,512 of NZ_JAWNCA010000002.1, forward strand.
ACGCGGTGGAATTTCACCTCGATACCGACGATCTGACGTTTTTAATCCAGCCCTGGCATGACGGCGTGACCACACCGCAGGAGCTGCTCCAACTCGCCCGACAACAGGCGGTTCATCGCGCGAGTCCGCCCGTCGACTGGCTGGTGCGCTTCGAGACCCTGAACTGGCAGCAGTCGGCGCTGGCCGCGTGCCTGAAGCAACCTTGCTGGCATCTGCTTGGCGCGCTGGCGCGTCGGGAGCGGCTGCGTTTTCGCGGGGTTGTCACGCCGTTTCAAAAGCTTTTAAGCCACTTCGCCCGCGCCCTGCCGGAAAACGGCCTGTTTGTGGCGATGAGTCCCCACCATAGCCGGATTGCCAGCCGTCAGCATCACAGCTGGCGTGACGTCTGGACACTGACTCTTCCACAGCAGGAGATGGACGCCCAGCTGCGGGTTATCGCCCGGCTAAGCGGAATGCAGGAATGTCCAGGCTACGTCATTCATACCGACGGCGAGCATCACCAGGAAGTCGCGCTACAGGAGAGTCTACATGGCACCGCTGTTTACGCGTAGCACCCCGTGGGCCGCACGCACGCTGCTGTTAACCGGACTCCTCTGTTTACCGCTCGCCAGCGCCGTAGTGTATGGCCTGTTTGAGCACCAGCGCATTGAGCTGGAGACGTCGAAGGTACAGCAGCAGCTCGCCCAACGGCAGCAGACTCTGCGCCAGCTGCGTGAAGCAGAGCAGCGCCGGTTGCGTATGTCTCAGCAGCTACAGGCCGTCCCACCGGCTATCAAACTGCTGGACAACATCGGCAGCGTGCTAACTCCTGATATTGCGCTACTGAGCATTGACGTCATTGCCAGTAAAGGCGATGCGCGACTAACGGTGAATGCAAGCAATCTTGACGCCCTACTCGCCTTTAGCGAGCGGCTACAGCAGTTGCCCGCGCATGTGGTGCTGGAGAACCATCGCCAGTCGGCGCAGGGCGATCCCGCCTGGCCGATTAACGCGGTACTCGACGTCAAGGTGACGACGGAGGAGCACCATGCGGCTTCAGAATAAATCCGCCGTGCTGCGCTGGCAGGCGGCGTTGTTTGCCGGACGCATCGGAACGCTTCCGCTCGTGCTCGCCGGGCTTCCCGCTGGGCTGCTGGTGTTATGGCTGGGCGGCGTGCGGCCGCACACCATTCATTTGCAGGAGAACCTTGCCCGGATCCAGACGCAGCTACAAACCGCGCTGCCGCTGGATAAACAGCAGCCGGAACTCCAGAACCGCATCAGCCTCGGAGAATATCAGCAGGTCAGGCTCATTTTTGAGCAGCTCAGGAGCCGGGGAATGAAGGTGGACGCCAGCCGCTACCAGCTGGAAAACGACGACGGTAAAACCGCGCTACGGCTGGATATTCCGCTGCGCGGTGAATATCTGCCGCTGGTGGACGCGCTGGAAACGCTGAGCCGCACCCTGCCGTTACGCATTGAGCAGCTAAGCCTGCGGCGCGCCGGGCCATCGGAAAGCCAGCTCAGCGCCACCGTGCAGCTTCGTCTGTTGAAGGAGTCGCCATGAAACTGCCGCGCTATTTACAGCTCGCACTGGTGCTGACAGCCGGTGCTGTGTTCTGGAGCCAGTTTGCCGATGAAGAGATATCGCAAGCGCCGCCTGAGGTGCAGCCGGTCTCACGCCCGCGCCCCGCGCCGGCAAAGCCTGAGACGGCTCACCCAACGCGCGTCGATCTCTTTTCAACCCCACACAGCAGGGCGCAAGACGCGGCAGAAGAGCAGCCGGACAGCGATCGGCCTGAAGAGGCGATACCGACCGCACCGCCGCTACCGTTCCAGCTTCTCGGCGCCTGGTGGGAAAACCGTCAGAGGATCGTTGTGCTGACGGATGGCAAAGAGACCTGGCCGGTCTGCGAGCACTGCAGAGCGGACGGCAGGATCTGGATCGGTAGCTCGCCGGTCAACAACTGGATTTTAAAAGCGGTGGCGAACGACCACCTCCTGTTTGAATGGCAGCCCACCCATACCCAGCAGCGGCTGGAACTGGATGAACTGCAATCGGAACCGACACATTAATCATGAAAAAAACAATTGCTCTCACTTTTTTGTTGTCATGCGCGCTACTGAGCGGCTGTGCACAACGTGCGGCGCCTCCGGCCCGGGAATCGGTGACCGCCTCGCCACAGGTACTGGTTAAGCGGCTGAAGGAAATAGACCAACAGCGCATCGCCAGTCCGCAGGATATTGCGCTTCGCGCCGAGCAGGCTGATATCAGCAAAAAGCTGGTAAATGACTACCTGAAAAATGCCGATCTCGCGGTGCGTCAGAATAACTACACCCTGGCGACGCAAATGTGGCGCGATGCGCTTACCTATGAGCCCGGCAACCTGCGCGCCCTGCAGGGGCTACGTAAACTCGATGCCCGTCGGGCGCTGGACACGTTGTATAAGGAGGCGGTGGCTAACAGCACCCGCGACCCGGCACGCGCGCTGCACAAAATCCAGCAGGTGCTGGAAGAGGACCCTAACTGGCCACAGGCGCGCGCCCTGCGCGATCATCTGATGCGTGAGGTTTCACGGATCAACCAGCCGGAGCAGCGTCTGAACCGGGAGCTGCAAAAAACGATTGCGCTTAATTTTCGCGAGCACAGCCTGATGGCCATCTTTAACACCATCAGCCAGATGACCGGGGTCAATATCATCTTCGACAAAGATATTTCTTCCAGCACCACCGGCAGCCTTATCGCCAAACGCACCACTGCGGAAGATGCCATCAACGTGCTGCTGTTGTCGAATAACCTGCGGAAAAAAGTGCTGAACAGCAATACGTTGCTGATCTACCCCGCTACCGCGCAAAAAGAGAAGATCTATCGTGACGTGGTCGTCAAAACCATCTTCCTGGGCTACGCGAAAGCGAAAGATGTCAATGTCGCCCTGCGCAACATGGTCAAGCTGAAGGATGTGCACGTTGATGAGCGAACCAACTCCGTCACCCTGCGCGGGCCAAAAGAGAGCGTGGAAAAAGCGGAGCGCCTGTTAGTGACGCTCGACCGGCCTGAAGCGGAGGTCACGCTGGCCGTTGAGGTGCTGGAGGTGAATACCAACGATCTTGAAGCGCTTGGCGTGAAGCTGCCGCAAACCATCAGCGCGGGTTTTGCCAAAAGTAAAGACGGTGATTTAAAGGGAAGTGGGATCCCGCTGGGCGACCTGAGCGCCAAAAATATCATGGTCGATGTCGACAATATGACCATTGACATGAAAAAGGTGTTGAGCAACGCCAGAGTGCTGGCAAACCCGCGGATCCGGGTGAAAAACAATAAAAAAGCATTGGTCGATATTGGTCAAACTATCCCGGTACTGACCACAACCGTCAACGACGGTATTTCGCAACAGAAAGTGGATTATCAGGATGTCGGCCTGAAGCTGGAAGTCACTCCGGAAGTCAGTATGGATGACAATATCTCAATGGAGGTGAAGTTCACGCTCAGTGCCCTGGGTGCCGAGGAACCCGGCGAGAACGGCGCAAAGTATTACCGCACCACGAAACGCGAAGCCAATACCACGCTCAGCAGTATGAACGGCGAGACCCAGATGCTGGCAGGGCTGATCAAGCAGGATGAAACCACGACCCAAAAAGGAACGCCATTATTAAGTGACATCCCAGGGCTGGGCCGCCTGTTTAGCAGCAATTCCGACAATAAAGAGCGCACGGAGGTCGTGCTGTTAATTACGCCGACCATCGAACGCAACCTCGATTTACCGGGAAGCCACGTCAGTACCATTGAGATGGGTAGCGACGATTTAACGGGCGACAGCATCCAGCTGCGCGACCTGCAGCGCGACGAGCCTGGCAGCGGGTTTACCGCACCGGCGCTTGCGCCGCCCGCTCATTTCCCTGACCGCGCGGCAACCCTGCCGCCACCGATCCTCGATGAGTCTGAAACGGAAAACGGAGCATCGTAATGCAGCGCCAGCGCGGTTTTACCTTGATTGAGATGATCGTCACGCTGGCGCTACTCGCCACGCTTGCCGCTGCCGCAGCGCCGCTGATGCGTAACTATCACCAGCGGCAGCAGGAGACGCAGCTACGCGAGTCGCTTCGCACGCTGCGCGATGCCATTGACCGTTATCACCAGGCAAGCGTGGACGGCATCATTGAGAAAAAAACCAGCGAATCCGGATACCCGCCGTCGCTAAAAAGCCTGGTGGAAGGCGTGCGGGATAAGACGTCGCCCACTGGCGCGATGATCTACTTTCTGCGCCATATTCCGCGCGATCCGATGTGCGATTGCGAGGGAAAAAATGATGAAGAGACCTGGCGGTTACGCGCATCCACACAGCCACCCGGCGATTTCAGCGGCGGAGGGAAAGATGTGTTTGATGTCAGCAGCACCAGTACGGCCAGCGGTTTGAATGGAGTGCCCTATGCGCAATGGTGAAAAAGGTTTTACGCTCATCGAGCTGCTGGTGGTGATGGCAATCATCGCGACATTGATGACCCTTGTCGCCCCACGATTTTTCCAGCACGCGGACAGAGCCAAAGAGGTGGTGCGCGAGCATAACCTGCATGCGCTGCGCAGCGCGATCGATCACTACCGCCGCGATCGCCTGGCGGGGCCATACAGCCTGGAGGATCTGATCGAGGCCGGTTATCTGCGCCAGATGCCGCTGGATCCGATCACCAACCGCCGCGATATCTGGGAAGCGAAGACCGATGACGAAGGGCAAATTATTGACGTCGAGACGCCACCTAAACCCGGGCAGGATCATCCCGATGCGTTCGATTAAACAACAGGGAGGCTTTACCTATCTTTTGCTGCTGATTGCGCTCTCCACGCTGGCGTTGTCGCTGCTGAAAAGCCGCGACGAGGTGCAGATGCGTTATCAGGCGCAGCAGGAGGCTGAGCTTTTATTTCGCGGCGATCAAATCCGCGCAGCGATACAAGCCTACCGCGGCAACGGTGATGGCTGTTTTCCCGTGCGTTTTGAACAGCTGCTTATTGATAAACGCGGGCGAAAACCGCTTTATCACCTGCGCCAGCACTACGCCGACCCGCTAACCGGGAGTAAAAACTGGGGAATGATCCTCGACCCTCAGGGGCGATGGATTGGCGTGCGCAGTCTCGGAAAAGGTACACCACGGAAAAAAACCGGCTTTCGTCACGATCCAAAACAGTTTGCCAAAGCCAAAACGTATTACGACTGGAAATTTCAGGTAGAGAGCGATCCGCAGGCCCCGCTGCCTGCGGCCTGTGGTCGCTAATGGAATAATACGGTGTTAGACACAATATCATAAAAATATATCTTTTTCTTACCAGCGGGGCCATGGCGGGCATGTTATTGATCGTCACTCTGGACGTGCGGAAATACACAAACTGGAGAGTGCGTATATGCCAAAAAAACGACTGGCTTACCTTCTTATTTCACTGGCCGTGGGATCTCAAAGCATCCTTCCTGTATTTGCAGGCGAACAGGCAATAACGGTAAATAATCATGTAACGAATACCCCACTGGAGGTCGCTGATAATTATCTTAATCAAAATAAAACGCAGGAGACGGTTGTTATAGAAGATGCGGCGCTGCTTGATGTCCATATCTCGTATGCTAACCTGCCCGCCGATGCGATAGTGGAAATTGCGGGTAAAAATAACAACGAAGTTTACCGTTATGCGGCTGAGAAAATTCTGAGCGGCTCAGATGAGCACCATGTCAGTTTCGATGCATTATCCATCTTTGGTGATAGCGTAACGGTACGGTTGTTAGCTGCCGATGGTTCTGCACTTCCCTCTTCCCGACAGGCCGAAATTGCCTTCCAGGTCAGGGGCGAGCCAGCGCTTCAGGATATGTCATTGTTTAATATCATTCCGGGTGACAAAAACCCGCTCCCGCACTCCTGCTTTAAAGACTCACCTTTTATCTATAACTATACAAAACCCGTCGCGGTGATCCGCGATACCTATGACCGAGAAAAACCGCATTACAATACCGGATGGCGCATCGGCGAAAAAGGGGTTGATGGTGACCTGCTGGTATTAAGCAGTTTCCCGTTAAAAGAAGATAAAAAGGTGAGAACCACAGAGGTCTGGTTTGTTCAGGAGGTTGAGGTCAATCCAAATGATTGTACCAGTTATCAGATAAAGAAAACGGCCAAAGTGAAAGCGTTTGGCAAGTCATCCAGCAGAGACGGTAAATATCGTTTATTGTCGTTAGATTTTGCGGGCGATAAAGCGCAGGAAGATTTTGTCAAATCACTGGGTTATTTAGGAATTGATCCAAGAGATGAGACGAAGGCTAACGACATTGCCACCCAAAAAACCGAATTTTATCTGCCGCAGGCGCAGTTTAAAAAAGATAATGCGCGTTTGTATGCTGCAGTGAATAAGTCAGATGGCACCCACTGTGCTATTGAGCTATACGACCGCGAAGCGGGTCAGTTCCGGCATCGTTGTAGCACATACAACAACGATATGGGTAATAAGAACAACCCTATGAAGCCGGGCGTAGGTGCGCCGCTGATCGATAACTACACGCAGCGCGTTCTGGCACTCAGTACCAGCGGTGAGCTGGTGAATGGTTATAACCAGGCAATGCCGATTGCCCGGATCTGGCCGCAGATTAAAGCATTCTTTCCTGACGGCGCGATTCCCGATACGTCTTTTATCATTAAAGACCAGGTGGCTGCCGCCCAGAAATCATTGAAAGGTTATGCGAGCGTCAATGTGGCGCAGGTCATTCCGGATCCGGGCTCCATACCCGATGTTTCTCAGTTTGCCTGCAAATGGTGGCTACCCGCAGGGGTTAAAGCATCCGAACCCAACCCGGAGAGCAGTACAATGTTACTCTATGAAAAAACTGGCGCCGTTACCGACCCGCTAATGGCCTGGTGTGATATCAAAGGTGGGGAGCAACAATATCGACCACAATGGGTGATGACCGCCATTCCATAAGACTATGACGCGTCAGGCAACACGCTTTTGAGATGTTGCCTGACGGCTTTGTTAGCTTTTTGAATACGATCGTTTTTTATCTGAATCTCGTTACTCTCAAGGGCGCAGAGCGCATTTTGCTCCCCACCCTGAAGACGATAAAGCTGGTTTTCTGTTAAGGAGTCCAGCGAGGGACAGATGACCTCTTTTTGTGAACCCGGCTCAGCCAGCGCGTAGCTAAACTTCACTTTCAGGTTATCACCGTGGCGAACGCCCTGTTTTTTCCATGTGCCACTGTCCCCGGTAAACATTCGGATCCCGTTGGGGATGATCGAGCTGCCGGCAGCAAAAAAATCGCTCCCGTTAACAGAAAAATAGGGTCGCAGATTTAAAGATGAATCATTAATAATGGTGACCACGGGAGAGTTAACGAAACGGTAATTCTTTTTCTTATAACTACAGTTTTTACCGTTTGCCTGTAAGTTGACGCCGTTTTCTTCGTTACCAAACCAGACATGGGTAATAAAATCATTATTGTTACCCTCTTCATAGATAGCATTATAAATCCTGATTTTCAGATGGTCAGGATTTTCAATGTTGATCATACGCGCGTAATCACTGGCACATCCTGATGCTGTGAAAAAAAATGCTAAGCATTGCTAATGCTAAGACTTTCGATGTCCTTTGTCATGAAAAAATCCTCTTTGAAAAAAATAAAAATTACAACTTTGCACAACACTGACCATATCTTAATGTGCCAGTCAGTAGAACATGGCTCTGAATAATATCAGCAGTTATTTATTATTAGCTCATAGACAAAGAGAGGATTCTTAATAATCACAATACCAATCCCATCTTATTTTGTTCTGAGTAATGAATATAATGCCTTGCCAGCCTTTAGTCTGGAATAGTAGCCTTGAAAGCCATCTCATATTTTGTACCATGATGAGCGAGACAAAAGATGGATCATTCAGTTAAACAACCCCCTGAAAAAATTCGGGTTTGCGTGCGAACAAACTCTTTTTTATTTGAAAAAGGGCTTGCAGAAATTGCACGTTATTACTTTATCGCCAGAGATAAAATACTTTGCATTATTGATGCCGACACGTTTGGCACGAAGGTGCATCTGGTGAAGTATCTGGAGTTCATCAGAAGAATTAAACCCGACATGCTTGTTTTGATTACAGGTCATCACCCCCGAAGCGAACAGCATGCATGGTATGTAAAAGCAAATGAATCCCTTTCGGGCTGGTGTGAAACCATCGACGCCATGAACTTTATGCGACCCAATCTCGACAGCATTATCGATTTTTACAGAAGGCAACATGACTGAAACGCTTTTGCAAACGGAGGACTAAACGTGAAGTTAAGTTTTTGTATCAGGACGAATATTATGGCGAAGATGGCCGATGTCACTGAAGCTGAATTAGTTTATGCGCTGATGACGACAGGTGAGCTATTCGGCGTGAAAATACCGGCACCGTTACCCGGCAGGCATAACGCAAAGACGCGTCGTTTTGATTACAAAGAAGCGTTGGATTTTGCTGAAGAAGTGAAAATTGCCCGAAGCAGTAATAATCAGCTTTGAAAGCGAATTAAAAGCCATGCCTTTAACCGTTAGATGTATCAAGCCACTCATAATATTGACAACAGCATTGCCCGCAGGGCTGAGCGTTTTCCTTCAACATTGAAAGTGCCAGATAAATCACCTCAGCATACAGGCAATCATCAATACGCCTGGCATACTCAAGTTTTTTACTCAGGTAATGACTGAGCGAAACATGATCAATATTAATACCCTGCAAGGATAAATGCGTGGCTGCATCACCGATGAGTAGTGATGCTTGCTTTTCAGGATAAACATTATTCATGAATTTTATCCCTGTGCTCCGTAAACAAATATTCGACAGGTAGGATTCAGGGGGGCTTATGCCCCCCTGTTTACAAAAGTACCTCAGAAAGAATTAACCTACTTACCAATCACAGGTACTTGATCCCGTGTTTTTAAACGTTTTTGATTCCGTCTTACCTCTGATACCGTCTTTATTTACTGGCGTCACATACAGTGTGACCTCACCCCAATAGCCTAAAGTAACGCCTTGTACGTTGGAAACGACGGTGCTTCCCCATTTCCACTGAAATATAGTGTTGCCTTCAGATGCTCCGCCATTAGCATTATAAGTGTAGGTTGCCGTTATTCTGTTACAGGCCCCGGTTTTGCCGCTGTATCCCAAATTTGTAACGAAAGGCACGGGCTTAGATCTTATGGTAACAGCATTACTAAAGACCTCATTGCCGGACTCAGGTTGCCCTGAACCTTTAGGCTTTACGGCTACCCGCACGTCATAGCCCGCATAGCTGTCCGGCAGCGTAAACGTTTTTGCCGTGCCGCCTGCAACATTTCTCCACGTTTGACCATCCCTCCACTGCCACTGCCTGGTGGAGGCATCCGAACCCGATCCGTTTGCCGTGAAGGTATATTCCGCGCTCAGCGTCTGCCCCACCTCCGGCGTGCCGGAGATCCTCAGCCCCACCACAGACGGCACGCCATATACCGCTACCGCCGGGCTATTCTGTACCGTTCCGGGCAGCAACGGCTGGCCAGCGCCCTTCGGCGTTACGACGACCCGCACGCTGTAACCCGCATAGCTGTCCGGCAGCGTGAACGTGCTTGCCGTGCCGCCTGTGGCGTTCTTCCATGTTGCCCCGTCCTGCCACTGCCACTGGAAGCCGGAGGCGTCCGTACCGGCCCCGTTTTCCTTGAAGGTGTATTCCGCCCTCAGGGTCTGCCCCACCTTCGGCGTGCCGGAAATACGTAGCCCCGTCACTACTGGCGCACCATAGGCTGCCATCGGCGGACTTTCCTGTGCCACACCGGTCAGCAACGGGTGACTGCTTCCCTTCGGCGTTACCACCACGCGCACGCTATAGCCCGCATAGCTGTCCGGCAGCGTGAACGTACTTGCCGTGCCGCCTGCGGCATTCTTCCATGCAGCACCGTCCTGCCATTGCCACTGGAAGGTGGACGCATCCGTCCCGGCCCCATTTGCCTTGAAGGTGTATTCTGCCCTCAGGGTCTGCCCCACCTTCGGCGTCCCGGAGATGTGCAGATCAGTTACCGAAGGCGCACCATAAACGTCTACCGCCGGGCTGTTCTGCACCGCGCCGGGCAGCGACGGCTGAGTACTGCCTCCCGGTACTACCGTCACTTTAATGCTGTGCCCAGCATCCCCGGCCTGAAGGGTATATTCCCGATCCGTTGCCCCCTCAATCGGCATCCAGCTGGTTTTCTCGTATCTCCCCCAGATGTAGGTAGACGCATCTGCACCGGTACCGTTCGCCGTAAAGGTGTAATCCGCTCTCAGGGTCTGCCCCACCTCCGGCGTACCGGAAATACTCAGGTTCGTCACCGTCGGCGCGCCATACGCATCTACCGCCGGGCTATGTTGTGTCTCGCCCTGCAGCTGTGGCTGACTGCTGCCCTGCGGTATTACCGTCACTTTAATGCTGTAACCTGCATCTCCGGCCCGCAGAGTATATTCCCGGCCGGTTGCCCCCTCGATCGGCATCCAGCTGGTTTTCTCGTACCTCCCCCATATATAGGTAGAGTTATCCGTACCGCTTCCGTTTGCCGTATAGGTGTATTCAGCCCTGAGGACCTTACCCACCTCCGGCGCGCCGGAAATCCTCAGATTCGTCACCGAAGGCGCCCCAAAAGCGTTCACCTCCGGGCTGCTCTGTACCGTCCCGGTCAGCATCGGCTGGCTGCTGCCCTTCGGTATTACCGTCACTTTAATGCTGTAACCCGCATCTCCGGCCCGGAGGGTATATTCCCGACCCGTTGCCCCCTCGATCGGCATCCAGCTGGTTTTCTCGTACCTCGCCCAGATATAAGTTGAGGCATCTGTACCGGTTCCGTTCGCCGTGAAGGTGTATTCTGCCCTTAAGGCCTGACCCACCTCCGGCGTGCCGGAAATCCTCAGATTCGTCACCGAAGGCGCCCCAAAAGCGTTCACCTCCGGGCTGCTCTGAACCGTCCCGGTCAGCGTCGGCTGGCTGCTGCCCTTCGGTATTACCGTCACTTTAATGCTGTAACCCGCATCTTCGGCCCGAAGGGTGTATTCCCGATCGGTGGCCCCCTCAATCGGCATCCAGCTGGTTTTCTCGTACCTCGCCCAGATATAGGTTGAGGCATCCGCACCGGTTCCGTTCGCTATGAAGGTGTATTCTGCCCTTAAGGCCTGACCCACCTCCGGCGTGCCCGAGAGACGCAGATCTGTCACCGAGGGCGCGCCATAAACATCCTGTGCGGAGCTATGCTGGACCGCGCCGGTCAGCGTCGGCTGGCTGCTGCCCTTCGGTATTACCGTCACTTTAATGCTGTAACCCGTATCTTCGGCCCGGAGGGTATATTCCCGACCCGTTGCCCCCTCAATCGGCATCCAGCTGGTTTTCTCGTACCTCGCCCAGATATAGGTTGAGGCATCCGCACCGGTTCCGTTCGCCATAAAGGTATAATCCGCTCTCAGGTTCTGCCCCACCTCCGGCGTGCCGGAGATACGCAGGCCCTCCACCGCTGGGGCGCCGTACGCCGCCACCGCCTGGCTCTCCTGTACCGTCCCGGTCAGCGACGGGTGACTGCTGCCCTTCGGCGTCACCACCACCCGCACGCTGTAACCCGCATAGCTGTCCGGTAGCGTGAACGTTTTTGCCGTTCCGTCTTCAGCATTTTTCCATGCGTCACCCTCCTTCCACTGCCACTGCCAGGTGGAGGCATCCGTACCGGCCCCGTTTGCCGTGAAGGTGTATTCCGCCCTCAGGGTCTGCCCCACCTCCGGTGTGCCGGAGATATGCAGGTCTGTCACCCACGGTGTGCCATAAACCTCAACGTCGGACTCACCTTTTTTCCCGTTAACCGTGGCGCTCACGGTGACGGTTCCACCGGTCTTTTTCGTGGTGACGGTCATCGTTCCCGCGCCTTCCGCGCCGGTAGCAGCGCTGGCCTCTCCCCGGCTTACCAGCGCCGGTTTGTCGATATCCCAGACAATCGCCTCGCCGACTACCGCACGGCCAAAGCGGTCCTTCGCCGTGGCGGTGTAGGTAATGGTGTTCAGCCCGTTCGCCTCTACGCTGTCCGCGCTGGCGCTCACCGTCACGGTCGATGCCTTCCCGACCACCGGCTCCGTTTTCGACGACGCCTTATACCCCTCATTTTTGTCCGCGTTGGTGGCGGTTACCGCCACAAAGAGGGTTGCCCCCGCGTCCTGCTCCGTCAGGTGATAACTGCCCGACGTGGCACCGTCGATCGCGCCACCGTCACGATGCCACTGGTAGCTCAGCGTCACCTCGCCGCCGCCGTTTTGCTCCACGTCCACCTTTTCCACGCTTACCGTGTCGCCGACCTTCAGCCCGGCGGTTTTGTTCAGGGTGATGCTTTTAATTGTTGGAATCCCTTTCAGCACCGCGCCGGACTCGCCTTTTTTACCATTGACCGTGGCGCTCACCGTGACGGTTCCGCCGGTCTTTTTCGTGGTTACGGTCATCGTTCCCGTGCCTTCCGGATCGGTAACAGCGCTGGCCTCTCCCCGGCTCACCAGCTCCGGCTTGTCGATATCCCAGGTAATCGCCTCGCCCACGACCGCACGGCCGAAGGTGTCCTTCGCCGTGGCGGTGTAGGTGATGGTGTTAAGCCCGTTCGCGTCCACGCTGTCCGCGCTGGCGCTCACCGTCACGGTCGATGCCTTCCCGACCACCGGCTCCGTGTTCGACGACGCCTTATACCCTTCATTTTTGGCCGCGTTGGTGGCAGTTACCGCCACAAAGAGGGTCGCCCCCGTGTCCTGCTCCGTCAGGCGATAACTGCCCGACGTGGCGGCATCGATCGCGCCACCGTCACGATGCCACTGGTAGCTCAGCGTCACCTCGCCACCGCCGTTCTGCTCCACGTCCACCTTTTCCACGCTTACCGTGTCGCCGACCTTCAGCCCGGCGGTTTTATTCAGCGTGATGCTGCGGATAATCGGGTAACCGTTAAGCGTCAGCTGCGTCGTTTGTTTTTTGCCGTCGATGTCGACCTCAATTAGCGCATTGCCCCCCGCTGATGCGGTCGTAAACGTGGCCGTCGCTTTGCCGTCCGCATCCGTTTTTTCAATCGTTTTACTCAGCGCGCCATACTGCTGCGTGATGAGGGTCCACTTCACGGGAACCTCCGACACGCTATTGTTGTGCTCATCCAGCGCGATGGCGGTTAGAGTAGAGGTACTGCTGCCATTGGCATTCAGCGTATCTGGCGTGCCTTTCAGCTCGACATGATCCACCTTCCCGACATTCACATTGATAATCTTATGCTCATCACCGGCGTAGACTTTCACCTGCGATGGCGCTTTTTCAGGCACCACGACGGTTGCACTGACAATACCGCGCTCATCGCTGTCTCCGGTGGGCGCTTCCCGGAACTGGCTCCCTTCAATCCGCCAGGCGATAGCCTGTTTACGGCTGATAACCGCGTTATCAAACCGGTCATACAGTTGCGCGCTGACGGTTTGATCCGCGCTGCCAGCAACCGCGTTTTCCGGGACTTCCAGCACCACTTTTGCCACCGACCCCGGCTCAAGGCTTACGGGATCGGACGGGCTACTCACGGTATCCACCGTGGCATTCACCACCCACTTATCTGCTGTTTTTTGCGGCGCGGTGAGCGCGATGGACGCTCTTCCCTCGCTATCCGTTTTGCCGCTCAGGGTTTCACCGTTGCTGCTCCACGTAACGTTTTTTTCAACCGTCAGAGGCTTACCATCCTGATCGGTAACTTCAATAGTGAACGTATTTTCCGTGGCAACTTCTGCACGCCCGGGAGACGCCACGAAGTGGATGGCAAGCGGGTGGGCAAAATCGACAACCAGCGCCATCTTCTCCTGCTGAACACTGTTATCGCTGGCTTTGCTCTGGATCCCGGCAGGCGGGATCAACGAGGCCGTGATTTCATCCTCGCCATCCGCCATGATGTTTTCTATTTTGACCAGCGCCTGACCGTGCTCATCGGTGCGTACGCTGTTTTGCGATAACGAGCCAAGCGAGTTCCTGCTCTGCCAGTACACCATCTGATCGGTCAGCGGAGAGCCCTGACCGTCTTTTACCTCGGCTAATAGCAGCAACGCACCGTGACTTTCTTCGAAGAACTTCACGCTGCCGTCACGACGGATCTCGCCCGGTGAAAGCAGATGATCGATACGCAGGGCGGTTATCGTTGCGCTACCGGAAACTTTCGCCGCCCCACTCTCTCCCGCGATCCCTTTTTTGTTGACCGGCGTGACTTCGAAGATCACTGTGCGGGCCATATCACGCGTTTGCACCTCATACGTGGCACTCCCTTCCTTCAGCGTCTCGCCTGAATCTGCGTCATACCAGCGCAGCCGGGTTTGCCCGGGGTCTTCATCTTCCCCTTCATTGGATTTATAGAGGTAACTTCCCTCCAGGATCTTGCCGGGTGACATGTCCCCTTTAATGGCAACGCCTTCAACGGAAGGGGCAAAATCCCCCGGCGTTACGGTCAGGTGATAGCTGGCGGAACTCAACACGTGCTCCGGATCGACAGGTGACGTTTCCGTTGCGGTGATGGTGACATCGCCCCGATGCGCTGGGTTCACCAGACCGTTGCCCGGCTCCACGGTCGCGATCGTCGTGTTGGAGGAGATGTAGCGAATGACGCCCCCCTGCCCACCTTTCACCGCATGAAGCAGCGGCACGCCAGCCTGCGTGGTTTTTTCCGTAGGGCTGAAATAGAGGCGTCTGTCTTTTTCTTCCTGCTTATAGGCAAGAACGATGTTGTTATTACGGGTAACGAACTCTGTGCGGGACTGCATCAGCGATGGCAAAGCCGCCGCATTTTCACTTGCCAGCATTTCGGAGAGTTTGCGGCCAAACTCCCAGTGGAAATTGAGTCCCACAGAGAAGTTATCCCGCTGGCCGCTGATCATGCTCTGCTCCGCGCTCACCCCCACCAGCGGCACAGGTTGCCACTTAAGCCCGAGGTTAAGCCCGTGAGGATTGCGGCTGGCCTCGCTGCGGCTGCCGTTAACGTCCACTTTGTCGCCATACCACTGGAACCAGCCCATTTTGAGCGCGACGTGCTGTGAAAGGGCCGTCTCCAGATTGAGATCCCAGCCGCGGGCGGCACGTTCATACAGTTCATAGCGGTCGGGATCGTCATTAAACATGCTGTCGTCAGAATGACGCCAGCCGCTCAGGGGCAGGTAGTAGTTCGCGGACGCACGAATCCCATCGCTCCACAGCTCGGCGCCCGCCCCCATTCGGTTATGGTGGCGCGTGACATCCTGATCGAAAAAGAGGTTTCCACCCGCCATCAAATGCGGGTTAAAGGTATGTCGCCAGCCCAGGCCAACGTTAAGGATATCGCGCTCGTTCCAGCGGTGTGCGCTCATCTGAGTGAACAGAATGTCGTGTTGCCAGATTTTAACCGGCCACAGATAGTCCAGCCCAAAATCGCGACTATCGCTCCCGCCAATACCGACATCTGCCGTAACGCGGGCTTTCCCGCCGGTATGGTTTAACCACGCTTCCACCTCCTGCGTTAACGCGGCATTTACCTCGCTGTTTGCCGCACCGCGCAGGGCATCACCCGCGCCGTTTTGTTGGGCGCTTCCCCATATGCCGGCCATTTTATCCCGCAGGGGTTGATTGCTTTCGCTTTCAACGGTCGCACGGGTTTCAGTTTGCGCCCGCGCGACGGGAGGGACCGTAAGCAAAAAGATGGAAAATAAATAATGTAAGAGGATTACCCACACGGATAATTTTTGACGTAAAGAACAATATGAAACACCGGGCATTGTGACGCATCCCTTATTAATTAAACTCCCTGGTTAGTGATATTAAGTTCCAGATAATTCTTAAACTCCATACAGCACTCAGGAGATGTTCATGAGATTTTCCATTCCTCATTAAATTCAATACTTATGCATTGATGATTAACAACTTTTTCAGCCCACCTCATAAATCCATCAGCCAAATTTCAGCCTTATATTTTCCGGGGCAGGAAATTCTCTACAGGGGCCAGACATCTCGCAATTTCATCGCTGACCTTCTTCTTAAGGGGAATTCCCCCGCATGGCAGGATGGTTCCCGCAATACTCTGGATGGCATTTTATAAGGACGATCGTTGACATGAATAAAACCGGACTGGCCCTGCTAATTTGTGCACTACTGAGTGCCCCCTCTTTTGCGCAGAACTCCGTCACGCACGAGCAAGCCTGGGAAGGCACTTCGTATCTCTCCGTTATCGTGAAATTAAAACCTGGGACGACGCTCAATAAGTCATCGCCCTTTTCATTACGCGACACTACCCTGTCTGTGAGTCCGTTATTTACGGCAAATAATTTGCGCAGCAGTGAATTAAGCGAGATGGATGCGCTTAACGAACGCTATGGCTTTAATCGTTACTTACGTATAGCGCTGCCAGCCAATAAGCAACATGACACGGCATATATCAATAACGTAATTAATGAACTGGCGACGCGACAAGATATTGAGCTGGCTTACCCGGAATCCATGCCGGTGTCGCTGGAAAAGGGTGTCAACATTCCCGACGTGCCGCCCTATTCCGGACTGAGCTATGCCCTGAATAGTCCCAACCGGACCACCGTCCCGGATTTTCGTGGACTACAGGATTACACCAAATCACCAGATGAAAAACGGCCCGGCTATTACATGGGTGGCGTAAATCGCGACAGCGTGAGCCAATATTCAGGACACGATGGAAGCGGCATTTCGCTGGTCTCAATGGAAAACAATGCGTGGAATACCAGCCATGTGAATTTGCCGCCGATCGATTTCCATGAAGGTGATACGCGCTATACGCCGGGCGAAGATCACGACACCAGCTCCGTCGGGATTATGGCGGCGAAAGATATCAATGCGGGCATCAAAGGCCTGACGTGGAACGCCCGCATGGGGTACGTCAAATGGCAGGCCAATCACCTCTACAACATGATCCCCAGACTCCAGGCAGGAGATGTGGTGCAAATTGGCATGCAGACCGGCGGAGGGGATGTGACAGGCTGTACCTCCTCTTGCTATGTCCCCCAGGAAAACGCCCCTGCCTATTATGACGTGATTAAAGCGCTGACGGACAAAGGCGTGCACGTTATCGAGGCGGCAGGCAATGGCAATATCAACCTCGATCATGCTGGATTTAACGGAAAATTTGACGTTAAAAAACGGGATTCCGGTGCGATCATCGCGGGTGCATTCTGCGCTGACAATGGCAAAAAAGCCTCTTTCAGTACCTATGGTTCACGCGTGACCAGCGCCAGCTGGGGCTGCTGGGATGTGGTTACTACGGGTTATGGCGGTTTGCATAGCATAAAAAACGCGGAATACACCTCAAGTTTCTCCGGCACCTCCTCCGCGAACCCGATTATCGCAGGCGTGGTCGCCAGCCTGTCGGCCATTGCAAAAGCTCACAATATCACCGTCACGCCTCAACAGATGCGTACCATCCTGCAGGAAACCGGTACATCTTTAGCGGCAGGCGATTCAGCGAAAGTGGGTACTCACCCAAATATGGCGAAAGCGGTGGCCAGGATTATGGAACTCAAAGAGGAAGATAAGGAGGAAGTAAAGGCTGTGCCAGGAGAAAGCTTTACTGTTACCGGCACGACCGATTCCTCACGGGCGTATCAGTTAGACGGCAGCGCCAGCAAGAATGCCGTCTCCTGGAAATGGACCATCGACAAAAACAGTACAGGCAAATTCTGGCTACAGGAGAAACAGGCCGGAGGCTGGGTACGTGAAGTTTCAGGCCCTGCCGCCCGGGCGCTTATACCCGCCAATACAGACGGGGAAGCGACCTACTGGTTAACCGTTACGGGCAAAGACGGAAGCGTGAGCGCTGAGAAGATCACCGTAACGGTGAAAAAACCGCAATTACCTGATATTCCTGACGACAACGCAGAAGCGTATAACCCACGCATAGCCTACCCGGTGAAATGTACCCGCGTATCGCATAACGGCAAAATCTGGCTGAATCAGTGGTATGTCAATGCCGGACAAGAGGAGCCGGGACGCGGCGGTGAGTGGGGGGCATGGCGAGCGTCGGATGCAGCCAATAATAGCTGCCCTTAAATACCTGTTTGGTTAACATAATTGTAAAGCCTGGATGTAAGCCAGGCTTTATTTTATTAACTCAGCACGCAGGAAATTCGTAAAAAAGACATTTAAAAAAACGATATACGCTCATATTTGAATATAAAGAGTAAAGGATTGATATTGGCCATTTCCCCCCATATCGCTCTCAAGCCTCTTAACAGCATGACCGGCCGCTCTTCTCTGCCGAAACTCCCCGACTCTTAATGGCCCAGAGAAGTCTCTTATTCAAGCCAGTTGTCTCCTCCCGGTACTATTTGTCCCTGTTATCACACGGTAATAACGCCATTTTTTACCTGCTCTGCAGGTGAGATTTACCTTTCGTTATTGTTCAGTCATTAATAAGGGAACTTATGAAATTAACAGGATCTGCTTTTGTCCTTGCCTCATTACTGGCAGGGGCGGGCGTCAGCGTTTCAGCCAACGCCGCCACGACCTCGCCATCGGCAAACTGCGAACAAGGTCACCAGAACTGCATGAAAGAACTTGGCTCACTGGAACGCGCCGTCAACGGTGCGAAAGTGAAGGTCGTTGAAGGGCAAACGATTCGTGCGCGCTTCTTTAACGACGGAACCGAACTGCCTGACCTGGAGACCCGCGTCACCATTCTTGCTGGCGAAGAGGCACACTGGTCCTACGCTCTTGCCCAGGCCATCAACCAGCAGCATCCCGATCTGCGTGCCGGTTTCCAGCACAGCAACGGCGAGATTACGCCCGATGAGTCTCAGCCGAATAAGGTGTATGCCAAAGGGAACAATCCCCTCACTCACGTAGAAGTGTCCTTCAATTAATTCAGGGAAGATTATTTTGAAACTACTCAAGATGAATAATATTACGTCGGCGTTAGCCGTGGCATTGATTGGCATGTATTCCACGAGCGCGCTGGCACATGGCTATGTTTTTGAACCAAAATCCCGTTCGGTGATTCATTTCCCGCCGATGAATGATAAAGGTGAACATAGTAACGTCTGGCCTGCTGACGCCGTGGAAGCGCCAAAGCTCCCGGCTGGCAACGATATGAGCCCAACCCCGATCGCCAACGAGCAGCTGTTCCAGTTCCCGCAGGATGGAAAACTCGCAAGCGGTGGCTCAACGGCTACTCCTGACTTCAGCAAGCTGGATGACGAAAAGCAGAATACCTATAACAACCCGATGTCTGCGGGCCCGCACCAGTTTAAATGGCATTTACCGGCTAAGCACCGTACCACCTATTTTACCTATTACATTACGAAGCCGGACTGGCACTCTATGCCGGGAGCGGATTCGCGCCTGACCAGAGCGATGTTTGAAGATAAACCTTTCTGCCACAAGGTTTATACTTACGCACCAGGCAACCCTTCTGCCGATATTTCGATCCCGACAGGCTTCGAAACCCACACCTGCGATGTACCGGAGCGTGAAGGTAAACAGAAAATTTATGCCGTCTGGCGCGTGCGTGATACCGATAACGCATTTTATCAGATGATCGACGTCGATTTCGGCGGTGAAGTCATTAGCAAACCGGTGGCCAACGTCACGCCATCCAGCCATAACCTGTCAACCAGCGCGCTGTCGCTGGACGGTAGCGCCTCTACGGGGAAAGAGCTGAAGTACAGCTGGGCCGTCACCAGCAATGCCGACAAGGTCATTCTGGAGAACAGCACCAGTGCTAAGGCCAGCATTCGCCTGAAGGCTAAACCTGATAACGATTTTAGCGTAAATGTGAAGCTGACCGTCACCAACGCCAAAAACGAGAGTGATTCAAAAACCGTGACCCTGAATGCCAAAGCGGACGCGGGTAACACGGCACCGGAGGCGAAGGCAGGCAGTGACTTCACCGTGACCAGCAACAGTGATTCTCGTGGTTATGACCTCAACGGTTCCGCAAGCGTCAATGCTGAAAAATATCAATGGACTATCGTCTCTGGTCAGGACATTGGTGCGTTGCAGGTCGCTAACGGTGGCGAATGGGTTTCAACCGTCCACGCGGCAAAAGCCCGTGCGCTGATTAAGCCCGGCAAAATCGGTAAAGTGACCTATCGCCTGACGGTTACGGCCAAAAATGGCAAAACCAGCTCCGACGATATCACGGTGACCGTGAAGGAAGCGCAGCAGGCTTCTGATGTGCAGATCAATACGGGCAACAACCAGGACACCATCGTCGGCAGTGACGTTATTGCTGCCGCCGTCGTGTCCAAGAATAATGACTCGTTAAAGGGGGCAAAAATTGAATGGTCCGCACTGAATCACGCCGATAAGATTCAGATCTCGTCACCGAATAACTTCAGCACCAACCTCATGGGTAAACATCCGTATACCGACAATGTGGACGTGACGCTGCAGGTGAAAGTAACGGCGCCTGATACCGGTAAAGTCTCCACGGCAACGAAGGTGATTAAACTGCGCCCGGCACAAACCGATGTAAAAGCCTGGGACCACAGCAAGACTTACAAGACACCTTGTGAAAAAGTGAGCTATGAAGGCAACATCTGGCTGAACAGCTGGGAAACCCGAGGCGTTAAGCCTGGCTCCGATGGCGAATGGGGCGTCTGGAAGAAAGAAGGTGCATCCAACATGCCTAAAGAGTGCAAATAATACTGTAAGTTAACTCTGGCCGGGTCTTCACTGACCCGTGCCTCACATTATCATTCCCTGCCTACACTTTCGTTATCATTTTGCGCCGGAAATCGCCCCTTCCTTCCGGCGCTTTTTTATCGGTATAACACCACCCACCCTATCGCGGCGATAATCGGATACGGGCCGAAGGGAAACGGTTGACCGGGCTTGATCCGCAACAGAATCAGCGCCGTGACTAGCGCCAGCAGCGTAGAGGCAACAAAAACATCCAGCAGCGCCAGCGGGCCAAGCCACGCCCCGAGCGCCGCCAGCAGTTTCATATCCCCCATCCCCATACCTTCATGACCGCGCAACAAACGGAACAGTAAAGAGAGCGTCCAGGGCACACCAAAGCCCAGCAGAGCGGCGATTAATGCCTGCATCGGCTCGACATGGCTATAGCCGCTGGCGGCAAACGCCAACGACAACGCCAGCAGCGGGAGCGTCAGACGATCGGGCAGGAGCATGGTGCGCAGGTCGATAAACAGCAGCGGCAGCAAAAACGTCACCGCCAGCACGTCGAACAGGCTTTGCGGCGTGACGCCCTGCTGCCAGATAATCACCCCGTACAGCAGCGCCATAAGCGCTTCAACCAGCGGATAGCGCCACGATATCGCCTGACCACAGCTGGCGCAGCGTCCACGCAACAGCAGCCAGCCAATCAGAGGTACATTGTGACGAAATTTAATGGGGTTTTTACAGCGGGGGCAATGGGAAGCAGGCCACGATAAAGAAAGTGCTTCACCGTGGAGAATCAAGGGGAGCCGATAAATAATGACGTTGCAAAAGCTGCCGATAACGGCACCCAGTAAAACACTAAAAACGAGTATTACACTCTCTACCATGGTTCAACACTCTGAGGAACATGCGATATCCGATAATAGCAGAGCCTACTCGTTATATTTAGGCATCCTGTTTGCACGCAAAGCACAAAATTCACCGCGCAGGTTTGCCCACTCGATATTCAGATGCACTTTTGCATATTGCGCCGCCTCTTTCCACAATAATGCCGCGATATGCCACTGCTTTCCCTGCTCATGCTCTGCCGCACGGGAAGAAAGTGAAAACCAAACGGTAGCAGGATCGTGTTTGTCGCTTTGCCAGTCCATTGTTAATTCCTTTTGAAAAAATCCCAGCGTATCAATAGCGACGATAAAATAATTGAGATTAAAATGATAAATACCTGATTAACGCTGAACGCCTCAGTGGGAGAACAACGCTGATTACCAATATCATCCGCTGGCTGGCCTTTTCAGGTCTCTATATCCTGCTGGCATTCCTGAGCTTTCACACGCGGGATAGCTGGAGCCTCTCCACCACGCTCTGGTTCCCGGCGCCGTTGCTCTTCGCCGCGTTATGGCTAACAGCCCCGCGCGAGTGGCCGCTGTGGCTGGCTACCGCTGGCCTGCTGCATGTGTTTGTTGGGGTCTGGATAGGCCGTCCGCTCGCACTGGCGTGCCTGTTCGCCCTTTTCGACGTTGCGATTTTTCCGCTTTGCGTCGCCGTCTTTCGTCTGAATGCGCAGCTGCCTGCGCTGCGTTTTGCGCGCAGGCCGATTATTGGTGAGCTGGTCTATCCCCTGCAGTTAATACTCAGCATTTTTTGCGGCAGCCTGCTGCTTAATCTGGCGCTGCTGCTGTCAGGGTATCCAATTGCGCCACTGCATTTTTTTTCCTGGGTGCTGGCTGCGTTAACCGGCATTCTCGCCATTCTGCCGCTGTTGCGGGAGAACAAGATGCCGTCGCGCCAGCACGTTAACGGGCGGGAAGCGCTGATCCTTGCCGCGAATACGCTTGCGCTGATTACGGGCTACTTTCTCCTGCCCCCGCTCTGGCAAGGGCTAAACCTGCTGCTGGTGCAAACAACGGTGGTTTTACTGAGCGTGTTTGCGCTCTCCGGACGCGGTGTCGGCGCTCTGCTGCTTATCCAGTACCTGATTGTGGTGTTGGCGACCCAGCAGCGGGAAGGGATTTTTTACACGCTAACGCCCGATCTCATACCGGCAATCTGGCAGGCGCAGTGGTATCTGGTATTTTCGGCGATTTTTGCCAACTGCTTATATCAGTATCGCCGCTGGATCCAACAGCAGCAGGCGCTCGCGACCAGCGCCAGTGCCATCATGATCCGCCTGTCGCAAACGGGTTCATGCGTCGTGTTTCGCCTTTCGATGCCGGAGGAGGAGATCCATTGGCAAGGCAGCACGGAAGCGCTCTTCCCGGATGAGGAAAAGACGCTAAGCACCCTGACGCTTCTGGACGCACACTGCGATACGTCGTTCCTGCCCGATTTTCGCGCCTGGTACTCAAGACAGGGTGAAAACAGCTTTGCCCGGGAAGTTGTCCTGCAAACGCTGCAGGGAAGGCAGATGCGCGGGATGGTGATGTTTCAAAGGATCGATAACACCGCGCATCTGATGGGGGGAGTGAGCCTCTTTCTCACAGCATCCGCTGCAGGATCTCCCGCTGCCCGCTAAAGGTGTATTTCAACACCGCCGCGACATGCCCAAGCAGAATTAAGCCCAGCAGAATGCAGCTATAGCGATGCACCTGGAAGAAAAACGCATTCACTTCGGCGATGGCAATCGGGCGGGAAACCGGCACCAGACCAAACAGGTTGTAATCTTTTTGCAGCATCAGAAAACCGCTAACCAGCACCACCATTATGGTCAGATAAAACAGCTCATGAATAAAGACGACCAGCTGTTTTTTACGTCCGGCCACCGTGGCCGGATAGGGCACCGAAGGGCGGAAGAAGCGCCAGACGAAACGCACCATCATGATGGGCGTGGCGATGGTACCAAGCGACATATTCAGCACGGAAAAGAAGGTAAACCAGCGGGTTCCTTCCAGAGCGTGCAGAATATAGCCCATGCACATCGCGTAGATAATGACGGCTGCGACCACCCAGTGCAGAAGGCGAGAAAACCGATCGTAACGTTTGGCAATAACCAGAGAAGTTTGCATAGTCGTTGTCCTGTAAAACATAACAGCACGGCTCCCTGAGAAGCCATGCTGTTTAAAAAAGGTTATTCAGCTACCCACAAGTTGCGGGCCCGATCCGGCGCCCAATGGCTGGCACCTGTATGGCCAATCTGACAGCGGTAAACCTTGCCCTCATAGAGCACTTTATCCCCCACCGCATAGACGGTTCCCGGTGTGAACGCTGTGGCGTTGCCACCCTGACCGCCCTCTTCGCCAGTGCTTTCGTCGCCTTCAGGCACGGTAACGGTCACCGCCTGGCTCGGGGCGGCGTAGTTATCGGCGGCGTCATAGGCGATAACCGTGTAGCGGTAGGTCACACCCGGCGTGGTTTGGCTGTCGGTAAAGTTGAGTTCACGGGTATCACCGATCTTTTCCAGACCGCGCCAGATGGCATACCCCGCCACGCCAGTATTATCCTTAGCCGGCAGCCAGCTGAGCGAAACATCCTGCCCCTTCAGCGTGGCCTGCACGCCCTGCACCTGTGTTGGCGCCTGAGTATCTGTTTCGTCGCCCCCATCCGGCAGACTGCCGTCAAGGATGCTCTGGTAGCGGTTCAGGAATTCATAGCCGTAATGTTGACCATTTATAGTGTTGCCATTGTCCCAGTTCACTGACCAGGTCATGAGCCCTTTTACCGCTTCATTTTTCGCTTCCAGTCGCGAAAGTGCGTTAAAGACACTCTGCGCGTCTCGCACATAGCCGGTTCCTGCCGCATCCGGGTTGGCCGGAAGACCAATCACCAGCTTGTTCGCCGGGATCTTCACATACCCGCGCGTCCCGTTTGCCAGGCTGTCGGTGAGATAGTAAAGGAAAAGCTCTTTTTGACGGTCGCTATAGCCCTTCCCCCATTCCTGCGGCAGCCACCATTCACCGACTTCGTCCTTCTCCTCCTGCGTCATCATATTCACGCCGTCGCCCGCCTGGTTGTAATACTGTGGAGCGATAAAGTCATACACGCCCTCAAGATTTTGCAGGTAGGCTTTGTAGTTCACCCCGCGATCGGACTGAAGATAAGGGAACTCTGGTGCCATGCTGATGATGAAGTGTTTGCCCTGCTGCTGATAATGGTCGCGCACCATTTTCAGCGCCGCCGGGATCACCGTACTGTTGTCAGCCGCAGTAATGGCCGTCTGCTCCAGGTCGATATCAAGACCATCAAAACCATAGCGATCGGTCAGGCGAATAATCTCCGCCGCAAGCGCTTCAGTCTGGTCTTTGTTCAGTGCAATGTGCGCGTCAGCGCCGCCCAGTGAAATCAACACCGCGCGCCCCTGCTCGTTCAGCTCTGCAACCTGAGCGCGGAACTCCTCATCGCTCGCGTTGTAGGGTTTGAAGGTGGGGATATTCCCGCTCTGCCCATCCATGACTTTCATGAAGGAGACGTTGACGACGTTGTAGCCTCTCGGCACTTCACGCAGCGACATATCAGAAGGTAAGCCTCCCTGATAGCCGCGCGCTTTGTCTATCTCTTCCGGGTTAATTCCCCAGTTGTGCCAATAACCGACGAGAATTTTTTTCTGACTGATATCCGGCATCTGTGAGGCGGCGTCGGTTGCGGCCGCATGGCTAAACGTGCTGACCAGCATTCCGCTTAACGCCAGGCCTGCGGCAATAGCGCTCAGAGATATTTTATTTTTCTTTAACATGGGAGATATCCTGCTCCAGGTTTAATAATGAAATCCTGTCCCGCAAGATAGGATATTCATCTCCCTGAAAACAGGAGAACAGCTAACCGCAGCAGCAGATTTAAAACTCGCCAGCCTGGATATGTCTTATAATAAAATTATCGTGAGATTACTTATACTCACACATTGCTACCCAGTTATCGTTAATTTTCATTAGCCAGCTATTTTTATTAATCGGCTTGAATAACAGATTAATATACTGATCATCTTCACTTATCAGAAAAGTCTTCTGCGGAAGTTGATCGCCAACGGCAATTTTTAATTCTGCCACCCGACCATTGATGACGTTTCCTTTCTGTGTCACCGATTTTAACTGCAGGGTTCGGTTGAATACCCGATTTCCGGCCTCATCGGTTTTTACACCAAATAACGTTAGCCTGTGCAGTTTAGGCCACCAGGTGATAACACCATTAAACTGGTAATGTTCCAGGCTTTCATCGATAAACTTGCCGTTACGAATGACGCTGCTGCAGGGCTCGACAGGCACCATTCTGCTCTCCAGGTAGCCGCTGGTCAGGTAAGCCAGCACGCCACCCAGCGAAACGCTGATGCAAACGCTCAATATGACGAATAGTATTCGTAACCGCATTTTCCCTCCTTAGATAGTTCGCCTTCACATTGCGCAACAAACACTTTCGGGCCGTTCGACGCGATGTAAACATTATTGATACCCGCCGGCAGGTCATGCCGCTTTCGCGCCAGCGCCTGGCGATCGACACTGCGCAGCGAAGAGAGATGAAACATGACGCCATCCACGTAGATATTTTCCTGAAAGGCCTGCGGCGTGTCCGCCGTGCAGACCACCACCAGCGTGGGAAGGATAATCAACAAGCTGCACAACACCGTCAGCAAAGCCCCGTATTGACGTGACGGCGTTTTCATTGGCTCCGCCGTGATAGCAGGCAGCGACGGGCAATCAACGGGAGTGGGAGAAGGCGCGTTATCAGGCACTTCTGGCGGGCAAGCTACCTCACTGCCCTGCGTTTCGCAGGGTGCCAGTACCACACCATAACGGGGAATGGTTTTAATGATCGAGCCCGGCAAGCCGGCATTTTGCAGCTTGCGGCGCAGCATTTTTATAAGCTGGTGATAACTGGATTCGCTAACAATCATGCCCTGGTTGAGCCAGATCTCTTCAAATATGGTCTCTTTTTTACACTTGCCGCTGAGGATCAACTCCAGCAAACGACGCTCGTTGGGCGTCAGGTGTATATCACCATGCTCCACGGTTGCCAGAGATGATTTTTCCGGTACGAACGTTACTGACGCTGAAAGAGATATTTCTTCGTTATTCACGGGTAGGTCCTGGATATTAAAATTACAGCGTTTACATTGTTATGACGAAAAAGCGCAGGTATTAACAGTTACATGTCTGTTATCTAATTCAGGCACAAATTAACAACATATCCCTATAAATGATAGTACCTTCGCCATTTGCGCTATTTCCCGTCCTGATTTTTTCGCGGCCCATTCATGATTTCAGAAAGTTTATTCTGAGTAACGCCTGAGCAATACCTGATATTCAGCCTGAACAATAAGGAATTCCTTTCCGTACCTGAGAAATATCGCCCTCCATGCCGCTATTTCGTGATAAATAACAAACCATTCAGCTGCTCAGAAAAAAATCTATTTCGTAGAATGTGAAAGCTTCGTTACTTTACCTTTCGGTTTTCCATCAGGATCGGCTGATGCCCACCTGCAGCTATACAGCCCCCCACTTTTTAGCTACTCTTTTTCACCTTACTCTGCTCTACACTGTAAGAGTGATGCTAAAGCGCCATTCGCTAAGATGTGCGGTGAACACCTGTCTTTTCCTAACCGGATCGGATGTCATGCAAAAAACCGTTCTGATTGCCGACGACCACCCTGTCTATTTATTAGGCTTGCGCACATTGCTGCAGACGCGCCCGGACCTTTATCGGGTTGTTCATGAAGCGCTCAGTGCTGATGAACTTATGAGTAAACTGGCGCGCGAGCCTGTCGATATCATCATCACCGACCTGAGTATGCCCGGCACGCGAAGCCCGGACGGGCTCATCATGATCCGCTCGCTGATTCGCCATTATCCTCAGAGCATGATTGTGGTGGTCACCATGATCACCAATCCTGAGCTTCTGGACTCGCTGCGTCGCAGCGGGGTGCATGCCGTTCTCAACAAAGCCAGCTTGTCCAACAATCTGCTACAGACACTGCGCAGCACTCTACAGGGGCATGTTGAACCGGTGAAACCCCATGCACAATTGACCGAACGGGAAACTGAAGTGCTGCGCCTGCTGGTCCGTGGTTTCACCGTGAACGAGATCAGTGCCCAGCTTAACCGGACAAAGCAGACCATCAGTACGCAAAAAAAGAGTGCCATGAGCAAACTCAACGCAAGAAATGATTTCGAGCTGCTCCAGTGCGCGCAAAGTCTGGGGCTGGTTAGCTGAGCATGCGCAGAGGATGGCTGGCAACATTATTTATCATCTTGCTGATAAGCGGGCACGCGGCGGGTAGCGTGCTGCGTGTAGGCCTGCTGAGCGCCGCGCCGCCTTTTCTCGTCATCGACCGGCCGCCGGGGATTCTGGATGATGAGCTCAGCATATTGTTTAGCAATACGCCGCTGCCGGACGTTCAGCGCTTTAGCGACCCGGCATCGGCGCTGGATGCGTTGAAGCGAAAGCGCATCGATGTGTTAATTGCCGCCCAACGTCCTGCTGCCGATCTGGTCGCCAGCGAGCCAATGCTCGCTTTCCCGCTGGCCTCTCTGAGCATAAAAGAGGGTCAAGGTGGAACGCTGTGTTTTCCAGAATTACCGCCAGAGGTCGCGACCCGCTGCTCTGCGACAGGTTCAGCTTCACCGGGTGAAAGCGTCAGGCAGCTGGCAGCAGGGAAAGCGCGGGAATTCATTGCCCCGGAATTTGTTTTGCGTAACTGGCTGACCCACTCTCCCGCCACCACGCTGACCCTGACGCCGCTGGGCGACGCTCCGCCGCTGCATTTTCGCGCATGGGCTCTGCCTGAGCAGGCAAACACGCTGGAAATATTCAACGAGCGTATTCACACCGTTAACCCGGAAGACGCTGAATGGCTGGAACAAAAATGGCTTCTGCCGGACGGTAGCGTCTTTGACGCTCGCCATTCCCCCGTGAAGGAAAATGCGCCCAAAATCACGCTGCACGTTTTGCTTCCCGCCATTTCACCGCCAATGGTCACGATCACGTCTGACGGGCATATCCAGGGCGTATGGCGCGATCTGCTGCTCAACCTGTTTCCGTCCAACCTGTATAGCCTGACCTTCAACCTTGATGCGCCTCCGCTTCAGTATGCGGAGAACACGTTGCGCATTGTCGCCAGCGCGACGCCACCGTCAAAGAGTGCCATCACGTTTGACTCACTGAGCTGGGCCCTGCTCAGTGAAGACAGCAACCCGCTTTCCGGCGCCTTGTCCGCATTACGGCATAAGCGGATTGCCGTCATGCGCATCTCACCTCTCGTCACGTTACTGCGTCAGGTGTTACCGGCAGATAACCTGGTGCTGGTTAACTCACTCGATCAGGGGTTTGAGTTGCTCAAAGCCGGAGGCGCGGACGGGCTTGCGGGCGACGCGTTTATACTCCATCACCTGCTGCGCCAGCATAACGCCAGTAACCTGTCGCTGACGCCGCTGGCGCTGCCGGAAGTACCGCTATGGTTTGTACCGAATATGCCTGATCCGGCGGATGCCAAAAGGGTGAATGCGGTCATGGCGTCCGTCACGCAGGCTGATATCTACGCGAGCCTTAACCTGTCGCAGCCCGCACAGACGACAGCCGCTGCCCCGGCGCAATCGCTATGGCTGGTCATGCTCGCCGTAGTGGCGATTTGTGCGGCATTAGTCGCCCTGCTGACCTTTAGCGCTGCGCAGAGCCAGCGGCGCCAGCGCGAGCGGGACACGGCTGAATTGCACAACGCGCTCTCCCTCTGGCAAACCCTGATGAACAACGTCCCGGTGCCGCTGTTCGTCTGCGATCCGGCCGGGCGGCTGACGCGCTATAACGACTCCTTTATTCACTCACCGTTACTCACGGCATTGCCCGAAGAGGGCTCCCCCTTTTCCAGCCTGCCTCTGGGCGAGCTTGCCCAACAGTTTACGTTGCCGCATCGCCTCTCGCTGCTCCATGCCGCGACACCGTTAACGGGTGAAA
The DNA here is from genome assembly GCF_034106185.1 of Enterobacter sp. 296B2. Taxonomy (NCBI): domain Bacteria; kingdom Pseudomonadati; phylum Pseudomonadota; class Gammaproteobacteria; order Enterobacterales; family Enterobacteriaceae; genus Enterobacter; species Enterobacter sp. 296B2. The sequence continues at coordinate 231,003 of NZ_JAWNCA010000002.1, forward strand.
CCACCCAGAACAACACCACCCTCTACTGGTGGCTTTGCCGCTATACCGATACGCGGGGGCGGCCTCAGGGCGTGGTCGGGGGCTGGATCGACATCACTGAAAAAGCCGCGCTGACCGCTGCGCTCAATCGGGCACTGGCACAGGCGGAGCAGGCCAGCACTGAAAAATCGAACTTCCTCGCCCGCATGAGCCATGACATTCGTACCCCGCTCAACGCCATGCTGGGCCTGCTGGAGATGGAGCGCGACAAAAGCGAATCTCTCAACATCGCCTGGCAGGCAGCAGGGTCATTGCGCGACGTGATTGGCGGCGTACTGGATTTGTCGCGCATTGAAGCAGGCGAGTTAAGGCTGGAGCCACAGGCCTGGCCCCTGTGGCAGACGCTCAACGCCAGCGCGGAGATTTTTGCCAGCAGCGCAAACGCTAAAGGGCTCCACTGGCGCAGCGAGTTGAACGTGCCGCGCGACGGCTGGTTCCTGTTCGATAAAGCCCGGCTGAATCAGGTCATCGCCAATCTGTTAGGCAACGCCATTAAATATACGCCGCAGGGAGAAATTGACTTCCACGCCCGGCTCCACGGTGAACATTTGCAGCTGTTGATTCGTGACACAGGCATTGGTATCCCGGCCGATGCCCTTCCACACCTCGGCCAGCCATGGTTTCAGACTGACAGCAGCACGCCGCAAAGCAGCGGACTCGGCCTGGCGATTTGTTATCAGCTAGTCGAGCTGATGGGAGGGAAGCTGACGATAGCCAGCGAAGCGGGAAGCGGTACGCAGGTGACGGTCAGCATACCGCTTCATGCTACCAGCGCTGCGACAACGGTCGATGAGACACCCGTTATTACCCCGCTGCCACAGCATCGCATTATGATTGTTGACGATTTTCCGGCTAACCTGACGGTGTTAGCACTTCAGCTGCAGGAGTTGGGCCAGGAGGTTATTCCTTGCGCTAGCGCAAGCGAAGCGCTTACACGCCTTGAAAACGAGCCGGTTGATATCCTGATAACCGACTGCCAGATGGCCCTCATGGACGGCTATCAGCTCACCTCGTTGATACTTTTGCGCGATATTGCCGGCAGTATCACCGCACCGCCCGCTATCCTCGGCTACACCGCCAGCGCGCTGCAGAGTGAGGACGATCGGGCAAAACATGCCGGGATGGACGCGCTATTGCGAAAACCGCTCTCCCTCAACGCCCTGCACCAGGCGCTGGCGCAGCATCACAGCCTGCGCAATCAGGAGCCTGACCTCAGCGAACTCCGGCGTCTGGCCAATGGTCAACCGGAGATCATGACCCTGATGCGCCAGCAAATGCGCGATGCCATTACTCTTGATATTCGTCATTTAGAGGAAAACACCCCGTCACCGCAAACGCTAAGCCAGCTCGCGCATCGTCTGAAGGCCTCGTGGAGCCTCTTTGCCATGCACGACGCTACCCGCACCTGTCAGGCGATGGAAGTGTTGCCGGAGATGCTGGCGGCAGGGATGATAGAGCCTGAAGCCCTGCCTGCGCTGACATCGCGATTCTGCGCGCGCATGGAAGCCAATCTGCAGCAACTCGATACCGCACTGAAGGAATTATCTGACAAGTACTAAAGAATGCTCTGCATAGGATCTGTATCTTTCTGGTCATCCGGCGGCGTTATCCCTGGCGTCGCCCACATTTTCGAAGGAGAAACCATGAAAGTTCGTATCGCTATTGCCGATGAGCACACCATTATTCGTCGTGGCGTCTTATCCATGATTACCAATATGCCGTCTCTTTTCAGCGACGGTTCCCCCCGCCCGGAGTTTTGCATTCAGGGCGATACGGCGTCGCCATCTGAGCTGCTTTCACTGCTGTCCCAACATCCTGTCGACATTCTGTTTCTAGGTTTTTCTCTGGCCACCAGCCAAACCGTTAACCCGCTCAACGGAATGGACGGCGTATTACTGATTAAATGGCTCAGCCGTAAATATCCGCAACTTAAGATCATTGTGCTTTCGCCCTACAAAAACACGCAGCTTATCCGCATGTCGCTGGAGGCAGGCGCCAAAGCCTATATTAGCCGGGATACCTGTGAGAAAACCCTGAGCAGAACGCTGACGTCAGTGATCAATGGAGAAGTCTATATTGAGCGCGAGCTGATGCATTCCCTTTTCCAGACCGGTGCGCAAACGGAGCAAGAGCTCTCGCCCCGTGAAATTGATGTGTTGCGGATGCTCTGCAAAGGGATGAGTCTGACAGAGATCGCCAGACAGCTGCATTTGAGTAATAAAACCGTCAGCGCCCATAAGCTGCGCGCGATGGAAAAACTGGGGGTAAACAGCGACTGTCAGCTCTATTGCCTGCTTGCTAAAACGCAGATGTTCGATATTGCTATCTGAAATAAAAAAACCGCCTGTAAACAGGCGGTAGAGGCAAACAAACGCCTCAACGGTCGCTCTCAGCAATGACACTCAGGGTCAGAAATGGTATGTCGCAGCCAGCCACCAAACGCGCCCCGGCTCAGGGATTTGCTGATTTGAGGCGTATCCGAACTGGCTGGCCCCTGCCAGATTGAGGTGCTCGCTGTAGTATTTATTGAACAGATTCTCAATACCCACGCGGGACTCGAAATGGTCGTTAAATGTGTAGCCCGCGCTCCACGAAAGCACGCCAAACCCCGCACTCGGGCCAAGATCCTGGCCGGTGACGTTACCTTTGTTCTGCGCCACGCGATGCTGCGGCGCCACCACACGCCACTGTAATCCGGTACGCCATTTTTGCCCGGTATAGTCCAGCGCCAGCCGCCCTTCGAGCGGGGGCATCTGCGGCAGCGGCTGTTTATCGCTACGATTCTCGCCCCAGGCGTAGCTCAGGCTTCCCGTCACTGCCCAGTTGGGCGTCAGGCTCCAGCTTGCGCCCGTCTCCGCGCCCATTACGGCGGCATTGATATTGCTGGCCTGCGACGGCGTGCGGCTATAATCAAACAAAATGTAATCGGCGGTCCGACCGACATAGGCCGATGCCCAGGCGCTGACCTTGTCGCCGTGAAACTGTACGCCGCTATCCCATTGCAGGGTCTTTTCTGTTTTCAGCTGACGAAAGCTTTGTTCTCCGGCCTTACCGGAAAAAAGCTCCCAGTAATCAGGAAAACGTTCGGTGTAACCGATACCGCTATAAAGCATGACGGGTGCGTCCGGCACGCGATACTCATAGCGGGTGAACACCCCAGGCAGAAGATCGCGCCGGGAGGTATTTTGCGCGCTGCGCCGATCGTCCGCGCGGAGGCTGTCCAGCCTCGCGCCCACGATGACCGTATCATCCGCCGTGACGGACTGGCGCCATTCGCTAAACAAACCCATCTGGGTAAAACGGGCATCGTCACGCCACGTTCCGGCGCTTTTTTTACGGTGGCTTTTGCGCATTACGTCTGCGCCAGCGGTAAGCGTGGTGGCTTCATCTTCCCACACGCCGGTAAGGCGACTGCCCATTACCACGCCGCCCACTTCAGACTTACGCTTCGGTCCAACGGGCTGACGCAGGCTGTAGTTATCCATGATGTGATCGGTATCATTGGCATAGAGCTGCCAGCTAAGTTTGCTGACGTGCTCGCTCAGGTGATACTTCTCCAGTTTTAGCGCTGCGCTTTTGCGGGTAAAGCGGCTACCATCCATCATCCGACCAGCATAGCGGGCTTTACCGTCGCTGGCCCCCACGCTTAGTTCCGCCAGCGTGTCCTCATCAGGCGTGAGCCCTACTGTGACGCCGCTGTTCCATCTGCGCCACAGGCCCGGCACGCGGTTGCCGTGACCATCCCGGTAGTCATCCGCCACCGAATGATTACCGTCAAGGCGGACATAGCCGCGCGGGTCGCCAAACGCAAGATTAAGGTTTTGATCCGCGCGTCCGTTAGCGCCCTGCAGCAGCTCAGCGCTGCCTTCCAGCTCTGGTGCGCTGAAATAGTCCGGCTGACGCTCAAAGAGCAGCGTTCCGGCGGAGCCCATTGGCCCCCACAGTACGCTCTGGGGGCCTTTAATGACGGTTATCGTGTCGTAGCTTTGCGGGGTGATATAGGCGGTTGGGGTATCCATGCGCGAACCGCAGCCCCCCTGAGTGCTGACGCCATCCGCAAGCAACGTCAGACGGGAGCCGAACATCCCGCGCAGCACCGGATCGCCGTTACTGCCGCCGCTGCGCAGCACGGAAAAACCTGGTATGTTTTTTAGCGCGCCCGCACCGTCGCTGGCTGGCAATTGTTGTGCTGGAGTATGAGCCGGAGCGATAAATGACGCGGGATCGCGATAGTGCCCCTCAACGGTCATCGACTCTTCAGCATATACCGGCAAAGCGGCCGCACAGCTGAGGGCCAATAATAGTGGACGGGAGGCGATCAGGGAGCGAATACCGCTCGCGGTGATACCAGACATAACACAATTCCGTTTCGGTAAAGAAAATAAGCAAGGCGCTTATTGTCTTCATCCCCTGTAACGGAATACACGACCTGTGGGCAAGAAGGCCCTCAGGGAAATCAGGAAATATCTGGCGTCTAACGGAAATCTCAGGGGCGCTGTTCAGAGCTCTTCGCCCAGGCGGGCCGTTTGCTGTCGTAAAAAATCCATTAACCGCAAGCAGGCCGGAGAGAGCGGCTGCCCGGCGTTTTTGACGATCCCCACATCCATATAGGTAATACAGTCATCAATGGTTCGCCGGATCACGCGCTGGCCACTGAGCGCCCATGGGCGATAGACCAGATCGGATAAAATCGTAACGCCCTTACCCTGTGCAACCAGGCTTCGAATCGCCTCAAAGGAGTTGGTGCGAAAATGAATATCAGGATGGCAGCCCCGGCTTTGCCAGTAGTCGGATATTACATCGGGATAGTCGTCCGTCACCAGCAACAAGAATGGCACCTTTTCCACCTCTTTTAACCGAAGCTCCGGCACGCTGAGGAGAGGATGACCGATGGCGGTCCATAACCGGCGCGGCGAACGGATCCACGTTTCTACCTCAAGCGTACTATCGTGGCTAATATTAGAGGTCAGCAAAAGACAAAAATCGAGCTCTCCCTGACGCAAACCCTGAAGCAGCTGTGATGCGGGCGCCTCATGGAACGCCGTCTCCAGCAGCGGAAAACGCTGCGCGATATCGCCCCAGAGATTGGGCAGCAGATAAGCGGAAAGGGTTTCGGCAATACCAATGCGCACGACGCCGTTGATCGCCTCTGGCTGCTGATGGAGATCCTCCACCGCCGCGCGGCTATCGTGGAGGATCTTGCGGGCATGGTTAAGAAATCGCTCGCCCACGGGCGTCAACTGGATCCCTTTTGCATGGCGGATAAAAAGGGGGGCATTTACCGCCTCCTCCAGGTTACGCATTGAGACCGTCATGGAAGATTGCGATATATGACAACGGCTGGCCGCTTTGGAAATTTGTAGTGTTTCCGCTAACGCAATGTAGAACTCAAGTTGCCTGAGAGTAAACTTCATAGTTTCAGCCAATACCGGAAGATGAAAATATTATATTAGCATTTAATTCTGCACCGGCAGTACTCTTAAGGCAGACACAATGTTTATTTTCAGGAGCCTCTATGCCCTATTTTTTACTCAGTCTCGCGGCCTGTTTTTGGGGCGGAAATTATGTCGTCGGTCATTTACTGGTGGCGCATGCAGACCCGATTATATTATCCGCCGCACGCTGGATACTGACGGCTCTTCTCTTATCTATGCTTTATATCAGACAGATTCGCGCCCAGTGGCCAATGATGAAAAAGGCGAGAGGTACGATTATATTTCTTGCGCTGTGCGGACAGGTTATGTTCCCACTCACGCTGTATATCGGCCTGCAATATACTTCATCTCTTAATGCAGCTATTTATTTATCTACAACGCCAGCCCTGGTTTTATTGATAAATAAGCTGGTATTTAAAGAGAAAATATCAGTGCAGAATATTGCAGGCGTTGTTCTCAGTTCATTGGGCGTCGTCTGGCTGGTCATGCAGGGCGATCTGCTGCATCTGGATACGCTTAAAAATCTTAATCGCGGCGATATCTGGACCATGGGTTCTGCCGCCAGCTGGGCCGTTTATTGTGCCTTCTTGCGGATGAAGCCGCATAACGTCGGTGGGAATGCCTTTGTGGCCGTGAGCGCGATCTTCGGTGCATTGGTGTTGTTACCGGTACTGGCGATATCGTTGATAAAGACAGGATTACCAGACTGGACGGCCTATACCGCGCCGGGCTTTTTAAGCGGACTGCTGTACCTGGTGGTCTTTCCTTCCTGGCTCTCTTACCTGCTGTGGAATAAAGGCATTGCGGCTATCGGTGCAACCCGCGGGGAAATTTATTCACACCTCATTCCACTGAGCGGCGGTCTGTTCAGCGTGATGTTCCTGCACGTTACGTTGCATTCGTATCATCTGGTCAGCACGGTACTGATTCTGTGTGGTATAGCACTCTGCTCTCGCGCCTCGCAAAGGAAAGTCGTGAAGATTGAACGCGTAGACGAAAACGTACAGATATGAAAAAGGCCCACGTTATAAATAACGTGGGCCTGAATAGTGGCGGAACGGACGGGACTCGAACCCGCGACCCCCTGCGTGACAGGCAGGTATTCTAACCGACTGAACTACCGCTCCACTGTTCCCGCTTGGGGAACGAGGCGCATATTACGGTGTGCCTCCGATCTCGTCAACGCTTTTTCTCACGTTTTGAATCGTTTGCTGCAAAATTCACCCAACCGATGATTTTACAGGCATTGTGGCGTTTTTTCAGGCGCGCCACATGCAGCTTCCGCCCTTCTTTTGCACCAGGTCGAGACGAGATTCATGATTAAGCAGTTCTTCATCACTGGCTAAAACCACCCGCAAGCGGCTTGCCTGGCGGACAACGCGCTGAATGCCCGCTTCACCCTGCGTCTGCTGTGACTCATTTTCCATGCTGAACTTCATCGACGTTTGACCGCCGGTCATTGCCAGATAGACATCGGCCAGGATCTGGGCATCGAGCAATGCCCCGTGCAGCGTTCGCTTGGTGTTATCTATTTCGTAACGTGAACAGAGTGCATCGAGACTGTTACGCTTGCCGGGAAACATCTTCCTCGCCAGCGCCAGGCTATCGGTTACTTTGCAAAAGGTGTTTGTTTTCGGAATATCGCGATGGAGCTTACTAAACTCATAGTCCATAAAGCCGATATCGAACGAGGCGTTATGGATGATGAGCTCGGCGCCTCTGATGTATTCCAGAAACTCGTCTGCCACCTCACCAAAGGTCGGTTTATCCAGCAAGAACTCATCGGCAATACCGTGAACGCCGAACGCTTCTGGATCCACCAATCGATCGGGTTTGAGGTACACGTGGAAGTTGTTCCCCGTGAGACGACGGTTCACCACTTCAACGGCGCCGATCTCAATGATCTTGTGCCCTTCGTAGTGCGCGCCGATCTGGTTCATACCGGTGGTTTCGGTATCGAGGACAATCTGGCGAGTAATTGCAGTGCTCATAGCGGTCATTTATGTCAGACTTATCGTTTAACTGAACGTTTCAAATACAGGAAGTCTACCAGAGATGCGTAAACAGGTAGAAATTTTCACCGATGGATCTTGTCTCGGCAACCCAGGGCCCGGCGGCTACGGCGCGATTATGCGCTATCGCCAGCATGAAAAAACTTTTAGCGAAGGCTATTTCCTGACCACCAACAACCGTATGGAGTTGATGGCAGCCATTGTGGCGCTGGAAGCCCTGAAAGAACACTGCGACGTGGTGCTCAGTACCGACAGCCAGTACGTTCGCCAGGGCATTACCCAGTGGATCCATAACTGGAAAAAACGCGGCTGGAAAACAGCAGATAAAAAACCGGTTAAAAATGTCGACCTCTGGAAGCGTCTGGATGCGGCATTAGGTCAGCACCAAATCAAATGGGAATGGGTAAAAGGACATGCAGGCCACCCGGAAAACGAACGCTGCGACGAGCTGGCGCGCGCGGCGGCTTTGAACCCGGCCCATGAGGATGCAGGCTACCAGCCTGAATCCTGATCAGGGTTTTCTGTACTGTCGCGTTGCGCCAACGGTCTGCCGGATAGGCGTTTTCGACTTGCTCTGCTTCATTGGGTTAAGCGTAAGGGGGATGGTTCGCTTACGCGCGACGATAAACTGCATGCAGCCTAAGGCGGGCAAATGCGTGCTCAACAAGACTCCCCCCTGCCGCGCCCACGGCAGTACCTGAAAACCGCCGTAGCAGAGCACTTCAAAGTTCAGCAGCGAAAGCCAGTCGAGCTGGCGCATCATGGTGAACATCCGGCTGTTATAGGGTGGCGTTCGGCGCAGCACCGGCACCAGCTTGCGCAGCCCCATCAGGCTCAGCGGATTGAATCCGCTGAGGATCAGCCAGCCGTCGTCAATCAGCACGCGATCGGCTTCACGCAGCATACGGTGAGGATCGCTGCACCAGGGCAACGCGTGTGCAAGAAGGCACGCATCCACGGATTTCTCAGCAAACGGCAGATGCAACGGGTCTGCCTTCACCTGAACCGGCGATCCGCCGAGCGAGACATTAACCTGATGTGAGATAGCGCAGCTTTCGGTATTGATTTCCGCGCTGAGATTGCCAATCTTAAGCAGGTGAAAGCCATACATTTTCGCGAGCCAGGGCTTCAGCTGTTGCTCCAGTGCCTCGCGATAGTATTCACCCCAGGGCAATTCGGCCCAACGTTCCGGTGCTGCGACAGTCTGAGGTATCCTTGCCGGTTTCATCAAAACACCCGCCACGCTATAAGAGGTAATGTATGAATCTTATCAGTATTCCCGCTTTTGAGGACAATTACATCTGGGTTTTAGTCGACGACGCTCGCCGATGCGTCATTGTCGATCCCGGCGAATCCGCCCCTGTACTGCGCGCTATAAATGAGAACGGCTGGCTGCCAGAAGCCATTCTGTTGACGCATCACCATAACGATCATACCGGCGGCGTGCAGGAACTCTGCGCCCATTTCCCGCATCTTGTGGTTTACGGACCGGCTGAGACACAAAATAAAGGAACGACGCAAGTAGTCGAAGAGGGCGAAAATATCCTCATCCGCGAGTGGGAGTTTTCCGTATTTGCTACACCGGGTCACACTTTGGGACATCTGTGTTTCTACAGCAAACCTTATCTTTTTTGTGGCGACACCTTGTTCTCTGGCGGCTGCGGAAGACTGTTTGAAGGCACGCCAGAACAAATGTACCAGTCTTTACAAAAAATTAGCGCATTACCCGACGATACTCTTATTTGTTGCGCCCATGAGTATACATTAGGGAATATGAAGTTTGCTGTGAGCCTCTTACCCGAGGATCGAGCGATTCAGGATTATTATCACAAAGTGAAGGAGTTACGTGCAAAAAACCAAAATACACTGCCCGTAACTCTGAAAAATGAGCGCCAGATTAATTTATTTTTACGAACAGATGATATTGATTTAATTAATAAAATTAACCAAGAAACAAATTTGCAACAACCAGAACAACGATTTGCATGGTTAAGGTCAAAGAAAGATAACTTCAGATAAATGCGGGTTGCCTTTTCAAAATTTCGCCGTTATCATCGCTCGTCTTTTAAGCAACTATTGACACACACATGAAGGCAAAAGCGATATTACTCGCCTCTGTCCTGCTTGTAGGTTGCCAGTCGCAGAACGGCAGCAACGTACAACAGCACGCACAGAGCCTTTCTGCAGCTGGTCAAGGGGAAGCAGGGAAGTTTACAAGTTCGGCGCGCTGGATGGACGATGGGACATCTTTCGCGCAGGAGCAAGACTTGTGGACCTCTATTGGCGACGAGCTAAAGATGGGAATTCCGGAAAACAGCCGGATTCGCGAACAGAAACAGAAGTATTTAAGAAATAAGAGCTATCTCCACGATGTAACGTTACGGGCAGAGCCGTATATGTACTGGATAGCCGGGCAAGTTAAGAAACGTAACATGCCTATGGAGCTGGTACTCCTACCCATAGTGGAGAGCGCTTTTGACCCACACGCGACGTCTGGCGCCAATGCCGCAGGTATTTGGCAGATCATTCCGAGCACCGGGCGAAACTATGGTCTGAAACAGACCCGCAACTATGATGCGCGTCGCGATGTTGTCGCTTCAACGACAGCCGCTCTCGACATGATGCAACGTCTGAACAAGATGTTTGACGGCGACTGGCTGTTAACGGTCGCAGCGTATAACAGTGGCGAAGGTCGTGTACTGAAGGCAATGAAAGCGAATAAAGCACGGGGTAAATCCACCGATTTTTGGTCGCTCTCACTGCCACAGGAAACGAAGATTTACGTACCGAAGATGCTGGCCTTGAGCGATATTCTCAAGAACAGCAAGCGTTACGGTGTACAACTGCCAACACCAGACGAAAGTCGTGCACTGGCGCGCGTTCGCCTCAGCAATCCGGTTGATATCCAACAGGTTGCTGATATGACGGGTATGTCGGTAAGTAAATTGAAAACCTTTAATGCAGGCGTTAAAGGCTCGACGCTGGGGGCAAGCGGCCCGCAGTATGTAATGGTTCCGCAGAAACATGCTGCGCAGTTACGTGAGTCTTTAGCATCGGGTGAGATTGCCGCCGTTCAGTCAACGCTGATCGCCGATGCCTCATCCGTTAGCAGCCGCAGCTATAAGGTGCGTTCAGGTGATACGCTTTCAGGCATTGCTTCACGTCTTGGCGTGACGGCGAAAGATCTGCAGCAGTGGAATAATCTGCGTAGTTCAGGGCTGAAAGTGGGTCAGACTTTGACCGTGGGTGCAGGTAGCAGCGCACAGCGTCTCGCCAGCAACAGCGATAGCATTACCTATCGCGTGCGCAAAGGTGATTCACTGTCCAGTATCGCAAAACGACACGGCGTGAACATCAAAGATGTGATGCGCTGGAATAATGATACTGACAATCTGAAACCGGGCGACCAGCTGACGCTGTTTGTGAAGAACAGCGCCACGCCAGACTCCTGATAGCACGTTCGAAAGATAAAAAGGCACCGATTCCCCTCGGTGCCTTTTTGCTTATCCCGCTTTTTGCGCTTCAGCCATGATGGTATCGCTGGTAAACGAGCCATCGTCCTGCAGTTCAAAGTATGCCTTTACCTCTGCGGACGCACTCTCCTGATACAGCCTGATCGCCTGGCTTAACGCTTCCGGGGTACGCATACGCGCGATCCACGAGCTGAACTCCAGCGGTAAACGGTCTGTTATTAACGAGCGCGCAATCAGCCCGGCTTCAGTGATAAACGATAACCACTCACCGCTGGCGTAGTTTTGCACGTGGGAGGTATCGCGCAGCGCTTCGACCGTCTGCAGCCAGATATTGCGCACCGGATGTCCAGGGGACATCACATCCATAATAATGAAGATGCCACCCGGCTTAAGAACACGTTTGACTTCGCGTAATGCCTGGCCGACATCATGCCAGTGGTGCGCGGAGTAACGGCTGATAACCACCTCAAACGACGCATCATCAAAAGGTAAGGATTCGGCGTAGCCCTGGCGCGTATCAATATTGTCCAGCCCCTTCGCTTTCGCCGCCTCGGCAACAACGTCCAGCATCTGGCTGGATAAATCATACGCGGTAACGCGGGCCACCTGCTGCGCAGCCGTGAAGCTGGCGTGCCCTGCCCCACAGCCCAAATCCAGCACGTGGGCCTGAGGGAACGCCGCCAGGCGTTCACCGAGACGCACCAGATCGCGTCCTGAGGCATGCACGGCGCTGCTCAGATAGGCACTTGCCTGAGAACCAAACTGTTTTTCTACGTTGTCATGATGGGAGTGTGTCGTTGTCATCGTACTGTCCTTTGTTGGTTAAAAATAAAAGGGCAGCACCCGCGCAGGCCTGCCCCACGGCAGACCTGACACACCGTTATTTATCAGGTTTGCCGGGACTGAATTCAACTAGTAGAGGGTTGTGATCCGAAGCGCGCGTCACCAGAACAGAGGCATCGTGCACGTTCAAACCGCGATAGAAGACAAAATCGAGAGGACGACCGAACGCTTTTTTGCGCTGATCGTCGCTAAAACGAACTTCACGCAGCGACATTTCGCGCGCAAAGCGATACAGCGCATTCATGCGCGGACGGCTCCAGGCGTTAAAATCGCCTGCCATAATGATGGGGCCGCTGTGATGGGCAATTTGATCGCCAATCGGAAGTAACTGCTTACTGTAGACATCCACGCCCAGGCTAAAGTTTACCGCGTGGATATTCACGACCATCAGCATACGGGTATCCGGCAGCGGGTAGACCGTCACCAGGGCTGATTTTGCCAGACGCAGGATAGGTTCGCGCTCGCGGAGCGGGCAACAGTAGACCGGATGTGCAGCAGAAAGCGTCATTACGCCAGAGGGATGCTGCGGCAGGACAAATGCCGGCACCTGATCGGCGGCAAGGTAGTTAGTGGTGGCAAACCGTACCAGTTCAGGGGTAGTTTGCGCCTCCTGGAGCAAAACCAGATGGGCATCTTTTCCAAAATTTTTGAGTACCGATAACCATTCAGCACGCTGCTGCTTGAAGATATTCCAGACCAGCACCCGGATTTTATCATCGCTGCTTAACGGTGTGCCGGCGGGTAATGCCTGGCTTATGCTCGCAAACGACCCCGGAGGCAAGATCCTCTCCGCGGGCATTCCGGCAACATAACGCATGGCATAGGTATTTTTTCGCACTTTTGGAAACAGCCCCTGTAACATGAACCAGCCCTGAAAACGGACTGGTTCTAATGTTATAGGGACTTTAGGTCACACTTTCAACGCAATTTCTGAGAAACCGCTTTCCAGTTTTGTAAGCAAGCACTTACTGATGTTATCCCAGCGCGACGCGGGCTGGCTTATCGAGGCGTCCACTCAGGCCAATCAGCAGGAAGGCCACCAGGACAATCACCGCGCCAATCCATGGGGTCTGGGTTAATCCGAAGTGTTCGACGGTTTGTCCGCCGATAATGGAGCCCAGCGCGATACCGATATTGAAAGCGGCAATATTCAGACCCGATGCAACATCCACCGCATTTGGCGTATAGAGTTCGGCTTTCTGGACAACGTAAACCTGAAGCCCGGGCACATTACCGAAGGCGAAGATCCCCATGACCAGTACGGTGATCAGCGCGGCGTATTGCATTGAAGCCGTGAACTGGAAAATCATCAGCAGAACGACCAGGGCGGCGAAGATAAACTTCAGCGCCGGTACCGCACCATGCTTATCCGCAAGCTTGCCGCCCCAGATATTGCCAATGGCCACAGAAATGCCGTATCCCAGCAAAATCCAGCTCACGGCATTGGGGGAGAAGCCCGCCAGGTCCTGCATCATTGGTGCCAGGAAGGTGAAGGCGGTGAATACGCCACCATAGCCCAGAGCCGTGACCGCGTAGATGATCAGCAAACGCGGATGGGTAAGCACCTTCAACTGATCGCTCAGGCTTGCGCTTGCCCGGCCCGGGATATTCGACGGTACCAGCAGCAGGCTAGCCACGAGGGCAATAACACCCAGTAAGGAGACGGCCAGGAACGTTTCACGCCAACCGAAATGCTGTCCGATAAACGTTCCCAACGGTACGCCCGTGACCAGTGCGACGGTCAACCCACCGAACATGATTGCGATAGCCGAGGCCGCTTTCTCTTTGGGAACCAGGCTGGTTGCAATGGTGGAGCCAATCGAGAAGAACACACCGTGTGCCAGGCCGGTCAGCAGACGGGCAATCACCAGCGTAGTGTAGTCCGGCGCCTGCCAGGCCAGAATGTTGCCGGCGGTAAACAGCACCATCAGCGCAACTAACAGCTGCTTACGCGGAAAACGTCCGGTCAGGGCCGTCAGCACCGGCGCGCCGACGGCAACACCAAGGGCGTAGATAGACACCAGTAACCCGGCTGAGGGTAGCGAGATCGCAAGCTGGTTAGCGATGGTGGGAACCAGTCCCACGATAACAAATTCGGTCGTGCCAATTGCAAAGGCACTGATCGTCAGGGCAAGTAGCGCCAGTGGCATAAAATACTCCGTATCATCAGGATTAAGATGACAGGCAGTATGCGCCAGTGTTTAAATAACAAAAATGGTCAAAATATCAATAGAATTTTGCGGATGGTGCAACAATGAAAGCAACGTCGGAAGAGCTGACAATCTTTGTCGCCGTCGTCGAAAGCGGCAGCTTTAGCCGCGCAGCCGAGCAACTGGGACAGGCTAACTCGGCCATTAGCCGTTCAGTGAAAAAGCTGGAGATGAAGCTTGGCGTGAGTCTGCTCAACCGAACGACGCGGCAGCTGAGCCTGACGGAAGAAGGAGAACGTTATTTCCGCCGCGTGCAGTCGGTGCTGCAGGAGATGGCCGCAGCGGAGACGGAGATTATGGAAACCCGCAGCACGCCGCGTGGATTGCTGCGCATTGATGCGGCCACGCCGGTTGTGCTTCATTTCCTGATGCCGCTAATCAAACCTTTCCGTGAACGCTATCCGGAGATGACGCTTTCTCTGGTCTCGTCCGAGACGTTTATTAACCTCATCGAGCGAAAAGTGGATGTAGCTATTCGCGCAGGAACGCTAACGGATTCCAGCCTGCGGGCCCGTCCGCTATTTGCCAGCTACCGCAAAATTATCGCGTCGCCACAGTATATTGCTGAACATGGTAAACCGGAGACGGTTGAAGAACTGAAGCAGCACCTGTGCCTGGGCTTTACGGAGCCGGTGTCGCTGAACACCTGGCCTGTTGCCTGTCACGATGGTCAGCTTCATGAAATTACCTGCGGATTATCGTCTAACAGCGGAGAAACGCTGAAGCAGCTTTGCCTGGAAGGAAATGGGATCGCCTGCCTGTCAGACTATATGATTGATAAGGAGATAGCGCGGGGTGAACTGGTAGAGCTGATGGCCGATAAACGTCTGCCGGTAGAGATGCCTTTTAGCGCAGTGTATTACAGCGACAGAGCGGTGAGTACGCGCATTCGTGCCTTTATTGATTTTCTGAGCGAGCATATAAAAACAGCTCCCGGAGGAGCTGTGTGAGGGTTCAGGTGACAGAGGGTGGGTCAAACTTAATCCCAGTCAGGAGCTAAACCTTCCGGACTGACCAGGCGATCGTTGCACTCCAAAGCTGCGATCGCTTTTTTGTCATCGTCATCCAGATGAAGATCGAGCGCTAGCAGGTTGCTGGCCAGGTTTTCACGCTTAGTTGATGATGGGATCACGGCATAACCTTCACTCATTGCCCATGCCAGAATCACCTGCGCAGCAGTGGCGTTATGTTTCTCTGCGATACGCGTAATCACTTCATCTTTCAGCGCCTTACCGTAGGCCAGCGTCATGTATGAGGTGATGTGGATCCCATGCTGTTTTGCCCAGTCCACGACTTTGCGGTTTTGCAGGTATGGAGACAGCTCAATCTGGTTGGTCGCAATATTCTCAGCGCCAACAGCGGCAATCGCCTTTTCCATCAGCGGAATGGTGAAGTTCGAGATCCCAATTTCGCGGGTTAAGCCCTGCTTTTTCGCTTCCAGCAGCGCCTGCATGAACTCTTCCACTGAAATGGCATCGTTCGGCGATGGCCAGTGAATTAACGTCAGATCGACATAATCGGTGCGCAGTTTCTTCAGGCTCTCTATCAGGCTTGGGATGAGCTTGTCTTTACTGAGATTTTCTATCCAGATTTTGGTGGTGATGAACAGCTCATTGCGCGGTACACCGCTCTCTTCGAGAGCCTGTCCAACAGCAGCTTCGTTTTCATAGATCTGTGCCGTATCAATTGCGCGATAGCCAAGTTCAAGAGCGGTTTTAACTGATGCGATAACAACGTCGTCTTTCAGGCGGAAGGTGCCCAGACCAAATGCAGGGAGAGTCATACTATTCCTCAATCATTATGTTCGTAAAGTGAGGAGGATTATCGCTGGCGCTGTTATGGAGAAAAAGATCGCAAAATGCAGAGGATTTTTGCTAATTTAGCAATAATTAAACGATAGATAAGAAAAAAGCCCTGAGCGTTAGCTCAGGGCTTTTAATAAGTGGCGGAACGGACGGGACTCGAACCCGCGACCCCCTGCGTGACAGGCAGGTATTCTAACCGACTGAACTACCGCTCCACCGAAGACTGCTTGTA